>NZ_JAMXSJ010000090.1:0-1391 GCF_024124725.1 Halomonas sp. Ps84H-12
ATCAAGGGGTTCAACAAGCTGGAGCTGGTCGTGAACAACGTCCAGTTCAAGGATGGCGAACCCTTGACCGATCAGTCAGACAGGACTGCCGCCTGACCGGCCATACACAGAATTTGACAATAACTCCAGCTCAAGGCACTGAGCCTCTAGCTCTTGCAATCGTCTCTTGTCGTTGGAGCGTTGGCCGGCCTCAACGTCATATTTTTTAGGTTTATTTTCTTTTTCTTCCTGAAATCGCTGCTCTTTTTTTTCGGGCAGAATTCCGATGGGTCGAAGGTCATCTTCGAGTCGTTCTAAACGGGCCTTAACAGCTGGATTTTGTCGGAGAACGCTCTTTGCAAAACCGACCTGCTGAGCAACTTCCTGGCGATTGAGTTGCCCACGACGCACAAGATTTTTGAAATCAGCGTTAGTTTGCCTTGCTATCCAACCTTCAAAGAGGTCGATGTTTTCAGCTGCTTTCTTCTGACTCATATCTGGTCCTTGGTTCTTTTGTCGCGGTATCTGGTGATCGTGGGTCGAGACACTTTGTAGCGCCTGGCTATTGAGGCAATCGATTCTCCGTTGTCTAACCTTCGGTAAATATCCTTGATTTCTTTCTCGCTAAGAGCAGGCGGACGACCCATGTGAGTGCCTTTCGCCTTGGCTCGTTCTCGGCCCTCGCTGGTCCGATCAAGGATGAGATCCCGTTCGAGCTGGGCAAACGTACCGCACAAATTGATCATTGCTTTTGCGAGGGGGCTGGTATTAGAAGTGTCGAGAGTTCCATCCAATGTTTTGATCGTTGCCCCCTTCTCGTGGATTGTTTCGATGACCTTGAGGATCTTCGCTAACGACCTCCCAAGCCGGTCTAGTCGTGTCACAAGCAAGACATCGCCATCTCGTACAAAGTTGATTGCCTCGCCCAACTTGGACTCATGTTCATCGGAGACTCCGGAAAGCTTCGCTTCCCAAATTCTCTCGCAGCCAGCGGCTTCAAGGCTTTCAACCTGACTCGATAAATCTTGATCAGTTGTCGATACCCGTGCGTACCCGATTTTCATAAAAGTGTCCGTAAGTTTTGACTTTTGTACACTCTATCATCATGATGAATTAAAGTCATGAAAAATACTTTTCTGCATGCACGAAATTATAAAGGACACTTTGGTTCGTTTTTTGAGTTTCGACAATCCTGAGGTTGGCGGAAATTTGAAAAAAAGGTGGAGAGGGGCGAGACTGACAAGAATCCTGTACCGAAATCGGCGATTCGTTCATGTCCTCATTTATCTTTGGCCCAGAGTCATCGGGTAAAACTACCCTGACGCTTTCGGTCATTGCCCAAGCGCAAAAGCAGGGCAAAGTGTGTGCCTTCGTTGATGCCGAGCACGCGCTCGACCCCAGCTACGCTGAGA
>NZ_JAMXSJ010000091.1:0-1318 GCF_024124725.1 Halomonas sp. Ps84H-12
CGCAGCAGCAAAGCGCCGCTGTCGCTGGTGGTGCGCTGGCCGCTCAACTCGACACGGACAGAGCTGTTGCACGAGGGCGTCCAGGTGGATAGGCTTTCACCCATAGCGGATGGCTCTCTTGGTTCAGATTCTTGGCGGAACACACTGAATTTTCAAGAGAATACCATCCGCTATCTTCGTTTTCAGGTCGGCCTCATGAATAAGGCGGGCTGATGGGAGCGGTTATCGATTTATCTCAATATCAATTGCATTTTCAGGGCACCGAAGATCAAGAGCTTACAGGCCTGGAGAGCTACAAGCCTTCATTTTTAGCACCAGGAACGGAATATCGACACTTGGCATGGAAGATCAAAGATGCCCCCAAATCCGGAAATTCCATCGCTTTTACCGTGCCTATCGCGCCGAATGTTTTGCTGTCCGATGATCCGGATTTGCTTGAAACTGTGAAATTTGCTCTTTCAGTGATGGGAACGAGTCAGGCCAAGCACATCGGAAGAGTGAATTCCCAGAGCCTCATTAAGAACTCAGCTAACATTTGGAATTTCCTTCGACTGATCTTACCCAGCAACAGTGGACACTGGTTTAAGCGATCATTCGGGCTTCAAAGGCCTCTGGGCTGATCATCCCAATAGCACTGTGCCGCCGTTGTTTGTTGTAGTCCAGTTCGACGTACTCAAACACCTGGCGCCTCATATCGTTTCGCGTTGTAAATTGCTCCCCATGGATCGCTTCAACCTTGAGGCTGTGGAAGAAGCTTTCGGCACAGGCATTATCATAGCAGTTGCCTTTGGCGCTCATGCTGCACGTAAGCTTATGCCGGGTAAGCAGCGACTGGTAACGCGTGGAACAGTACTGACTACCTCGATCCGAATGGACTATCACGCCTTTGGGCATTTTGCGTTTCCATAGCGCCATCTGTAGCGCGTCACAGACAAGATCGGCCGTCATACGCTCACTCATTGCCCAACCGACCACTTTACGAGAGTAAAGATCAATGAGCACTGCCAGGTAAAGCCAGCCTTCGCCCGTCGCCAAGTAGGTAATGTCACCCACCCACTTTTGATTAGGAGCTGAGGCCGTGAAGTTTTGTTTTAGTAGATTCGGTGCGACTGGCAGCGAATGCCGTGAGTTCGTGGTGGCCTTGAACTTACGAGCTGCTTTAGCGCGCAGGCCCTGACGCTGTAAGCTGGTAGCCACCGTCTTACGGTTGATCGGCATCCCATCATCTCGCAGGTCTAGCGTTAGTCTCGGGGCGCCTGAGCGGCCCTTGCGTTGGTGATAAGCCTTGGCCACATGCTGATCGATAATGGCTTGCTGG
>NZ_JAMXSJ010000092.1:0-1174 GCF_024124725.1 Halomonas sp. Ps84H-12
AAATCTGCAGGCACTGAGTCAGTTGCGGGTGGGCCTGAAAGTAACCTTCGAGGGCCGGGAAGGCCCGGTGCTGGGGATCGTCACCAAGATCAACCGCAAGAGTGTGATTGTTCTGGCCGAGGACGGCACCAAACAGTACAAGGTCTCGCCGGAGTTATTAAGGCCTCTGCGTGACGTGAAGTAGGTCAACTACGTCGTGGAATGAACGCTTACGTTCCGGGAGCCTTGGCCGTCTCTCCTATGGTGTCGGCCCAGGCAAAAGAGAGTGTGTCGCTGAAAGAATATCAGCAGGCCAAAGCCAGCCAGGCTGTTTCCCTGAACCAGGCCATGGTGATGGCTTTCGAGAATAGCCCGGTATTGGCTTTGAGGCGGGCCGCGGTCTCGATACAGCAGGGACAGCTTGATCATGCCAGCCGCTGGGCGCCGAGCAATCCAGAGTTTGAGTTGGGGGCCCGTCAGGCCCCGGATCAGGCCGACGAGTCCCTGGAATATGGGGTGAGGGTTACTCAGGAGATCTGGATGGGTAATCGCGGCGACCTTGGGCAGTCGCGTGCCCGGAGTAATCTCACGTCCCGGCAACAGGAGCTTGAATACCTGAAGGTAGCCACCAAGGCGCGGGTGCGGGCCGCCTATTTCCGGATACTGCTGGCTCAGAAAGAGTTGGAAACCGCAACCCGTGCCGTTGAACTTATGCAACGCACCAAAGACCTGGTTGAAATGTCCGTAAAACAGGGTAAACAAACCCGGATTGATCTCAATACCGCAGTCATTGGGCTTGCCAGGGCCCGGAATCAAAAAGCCTCGGCGGAACAAAAGCTCGAGCAATCAAAAATTGACCTTACCGAAGTGCTCGGGGTGTCCCCCTCCGATGCCGTTGGGGTGACCGGCGAGCTTGATGTGACGCTCGAAGACCTGCCTCCGACCAGCCAGCTTGTCGAGATGGCACAGAGTCAGAGAGCGGACCTGAAAGCGGCGGCCGCCAGAATTGCAGCGGATGAAAATAGTGTTATGTTGAAGGGCGTATAATCACTGTTACGTGTATCTATGACCTGAATCCGTGAGACCGGCCCCAGGAAGCACTTCTAACCCACTGACCTGCATGGCAATATAGCCATTATCGCCATTCACCCAGACAGTGCCATGCCCAACATAAAGTTCCGCGCCAGTCGCCGCA
>NZ_JAMXSJ010000093.1:0-1154 GCF_024124725.1 Halomonas sp. Ps84H-12
GTGCAGCCGCTCGAACAGCACCTAGGTGAAACCACCAAGGTCATCGACAACATCGTCGACCAAGCCCCCGAAGGTCTTGAGATCCTGCGCGGCACCTCATCGTACACCTACACCGGCAACTGGAAGCTACAAGCCGAAAACGGTGCCGACGGCTACCACGTCAGCTCCGTACACTGGAACTACGCCTCCACCATGGAGCGCCGCAACTACGACGCCGGCGGCACCAAAGCCGTGGACGCCGACGGCTGGTCGAAAAGCAAAGGCGGCTTCTACTCCTACGAAAACGGCCACATGATGCTGTGGACCCGGCTGCTCAACCCCGAAGTCCGCCCGGTCTACCAGGAAAAGGAGTGGATCCAAGAGCAGTTAGGGGAAGCCCGCGCCGACTCGATTGTGAATCAAACGCGCAACCTGTGCCTCTACCCCAACGTCTACCTAATGGACCAGTTCTCCACGCAAATCCGCGTGCTGCGCCCCATCGACGTCAATAAAACGGAAGTCACGATCTACTGCTTCGCCCCCAAAGGCGAGTCAGCGGAAAACCGTCGTGTGCGTATCCGCCAATACGAAGACTTCTTCAACGTCTCCGGCATGGGCACACCGGATGACCTCGAAGAGTTCCGTGCATGCCAGGAAGGCTACAACGGCGCCCTGGCCGAATGGAATGACCTCTCCCGCGGGGCCAAGCAATGGATCGAAGGCGCGGACGAAAACGCCCAGGCCATCGACATGAAACCACTGCTCAGCGGCGCCTCTCCCGAAGATGAAGGCCTCTACGTACTGCATCACAAGCACTGGGTCAGCGAAATGCTACGCGCCATCGACAAAGAGCGCAGCCAGTTTATCGCCACCGCGTCTGCCTAAGCGCCCGATGTCTAAAGAAAGGAGAGAAAGGCCATGAGTATCAGCTATCACGACATCCAAGCCTTTTTATACCGCGAAGCCCGTCTGCTGGACGACCGCGAGTGGGACGAATGGCTCACGCTGTATCACAAAGACGCCGAGTTCTGGATGCCGGCCTGGGACGACGACGACCAGCTCACCCGCGACCCCCATAGCGAGATCTCCCTGATCTACTACCCCAACCGCGAAGGGTTGGAAGACCGGGTGTATCGCATCAAGACCGAGCGTAGTGGTGCCAGCACACCGGAGCC
>NZ_JAMXSJ010000094.1:0-1142 GCF_024124725.1 Halomonas sp. Ps84H-12
GCACAAAAAACGGAATCGGTTGACCCATCGTGACCGCTCAGCGTACAAAACTCTCTCCAGCGTGAAGGCCGTGTGCAAATCGGTCACGATCACCGTAATGACCGGTCACGTTCGCCGGAATACGCAGATAAAGATCAAACGTACTTAAATGTTCCCAACGCCCCGGCAGCAGCTGTGCCGCTTTATCTTGAAAAATTTGCTGGCTTTGGGCTCGAAATACCGCTTGCAGAGAGGAGTCGCCCTTTGCCGTTTTGACAGGCTGATCGCTCTGAATCAGCTCAACAGTCGGGCGCTCTTCGGTGATGGATAAACCAGCGGTACGCAGCGTACTCTCGGTGTCCTCATTGAGTTCTGGAGGGAGTGTTAAGATCGAAGCAGCCGTTGCTTCCCAGCGCTCGTCCGGATCATTATCGAAAAGCCGTTGACGCTGAGCACTGGGGCTTTTTTGTGAATTATGCTCTGCTTTTTCTTGGTACCCGCGTCGCGGCTGCCGCCTATTCAGTCCATAGGCTAAAAAACGGCCTAATTCCTTAATATATTTATCTTTTTGCTGGCTATACTCGTCCACGTGATACGCATCGCAGCATATGCTGATTTTGATAGTAGGCCGGTCTAAAGGGGTGAGGAGGTTTATCCCATCTGCTTCAATGCGCCTTACTACCTTGCAAGCTGACTCCAAATTTTGGCGGTAGGTAGTCGGTGTGAGGCGCTTTTCGTCCTCTTCCGTAAACGCTGGGTTGTTCTGGGCCGCTCGCATATCCAGGCGCCATTTAAACGCCACGTTAATGATGTGAGCGAGTAGCGTGAGTCGTTCGCCCAGCTTTTCTGTCGCTACCTTTGAGCTAGCAAGCTTAAACAAAGCGCCATGGATAGGGTTTGTGCTATGAATCCCTTTTTCACCACTCCCAGTTTGTGAAGTTAAATTCAGCGTGTTTTTATTAATGGCGGTTGCCAGTGCGGAGAGTGCTGATAGATCCCAAGCGTCATCGCCAATGCTAGCTAAGTGTTCAATTGTCGAGTTAAGCTCAGTTCTTGTGTATGGAGGGCAGTAGAGAGGGTGGCGTATCCTGTTGATTGATCTCGCCAGATCACAACCAACATAGGACGGATACGCCATGAGCAATTCTACTCTCCAAGCCGTG
>NZ_JAMXSJ010000095.1:0-1115 GCF_024124725.1 Halomonas sp. Ps84H-12
AGGCCATTCCTCACCGTTCCGATGGCCTGATGCGCCGAGCGCCCCGGCCGGAAACCATACGAGCACTCGTGAAAATCATGCTCATAGAGCGGCTCCAGCAGGGCCACCACGGCACGTTGCAGGACCTTGTCTTCGAAGGTAGGAATGCCAATCGGCCGTGTGGAGCGCCCGTCTCCCTTGGGAATATTGACGCGCCGCACCGGCGGCGCCCGGTAGCGACCGCTCTTGGCCGCTTCCAGCAGACGCTGGACGTTAGCCTCGAAGTCGCGCGCGAAGTCGTCCGCCGTCTGGCCGTCGATCCCGACGGCGCCGTCACGGCGCGTCATCAGGTAGGCCGTCCTCAGCCACTGGGCGTCGATATGATGCGCCAGTGACGTGAAGGCACGCTGCGGGAAGCGCTCTGCCAGCGCTGCTATCCGCACTTGTTTCGTGGACATGACCTCAGGTTCCTGTGCACCTGTCATGTTGCCCTCGTGCAGTTCTGATGATTGGCCGCCCCTTCCCTCCAGCGGGTCCCGTCGAGTAGGTTCCCCGCCTTCTTCGGTACTATGAGCGACTCCGACTCCCGCCCTTCCATCCGGCTGGCTCCTTATGGTCGCCTGGCCGTACCCCCTGAGTGCCTGTTGTTTGCTTCCGGTACCGTCAGGCACGACAGCACCGGACCGGGAGCTTTCGCCGCAGGCAGCCCCATGCCTGTACCTTTGTCGTTCAGAGGAGAAGGACGGGCCTCCCAGGTTCCTGGGAAACCCCTGTATGGACATGCCCTGCTCTTCGACCCCGGCGGCCCTTCCCTGCCAAGCCATACGGCAGGGTCGTGTTGCCTTCCAGCATTTGAAAACTGTCGGCGACTGCCACTACCACAATTTCGGGGCTCTATCACACGGCCTACCTACTCGCTGTGTACGCTTCGCAGCGGCGGTTACCCGACACCACGCAACACTCGCTGCCGGCTGGTGGCTAGCCTTGGCCGGGTGGGACTTTCACCCACTGGGTTTCACGACATCCTTTCCACCTTCTCGGTTTCCCGGATGTCCAGGCTTTGCCTGGCGCACTCAAATTCTGTGTATGGCCGGTCAGGCGGCAGTCCTGTCTGACTGATCGGTCAAGGGTTCGCC
>NZ_JAMXSJ010000096.1:0-1097 GCF_024124725.1 Halomonas sp. Ps84H-12
GAAGCGGTGGCCTCGGCGTTCCAACGCCTTGTCCATGTCGTCCAGCAGGATGTTCGCCAGTAGCGGGCTGAGGGGCCCGCCTTGGGGTGTCCCCCGCCGCCTCGGCGTGGGCAAGCCATGCTGGAACATACCCGCCTCCAGATAGCGACGGATCAGACGCAGTACACGCTTGTCGTCAACGCGCCGCGCGACCCGTGCCATCAGCAGGTCGTGATTCACTCGGTCGAAGAAGGCTTCCAGGTCAAGATCGACCACCCAGCGGTGACCGGCGGTGACGTGGGCCTTCATGGCCGAGACGGCCTGCTTGGCGCTCCGCTTGGGGCGGTAGCCGTAACTCGACTCGGAGAAGCCCGGGTCGAAGATCGGCATCAGTACCTGGGACAGCGCTTGCTGGATTAGGCGGTCGGTAACCGTGGGAATACCGAGCTGCCGCGTCCCACCCTTGGGCTTAGGGATCGTGGTTGCTCGGATCGGGCTGGGGTGATACGCATCGGCCAATAGCCGCTCGCGCAGCGTTGGCCAGTACTGCTTTAGGTGGCCCGCTAACTGGTGCACCGTCATGCTATCGACACCCGGTGCCCCTTTGTTGGCAACCACCTTACGGTAAGCTCCCTCCATATTCACCGGGTCAACGACCCGTTCCATGAGCGAGGCTGACTCCGCTTTCGTCCACGATAGCGACGCCGGGATCGTCTCGACGCTCACCGGCCGGGGCGTGGAGTTCTGCTCCTGCCCCTCTGGGTGAGTGACGGTATTAGCGTCGGTTTCTGTCTTCATGATCGATCCTCGAGACGTTATCGCCTACTCGCGGTTCTTCATGTTCGGCCCTTGGTGCCGTGGTGAACCGGCACTTACTATGGCCTCTGCTGACGTCTGGTGATCCATCCCGTCGCCTCTCGACGCCGGTAGCACCGTGGCAGACCACCAGACCTCCCAGGGTAAGACGCGCGACCTTCCTCCCACCTACCCGCCGCATTTACTATCGCCCCTTCCGGATAGCTATGGGGCTTTGAGGATCATTGCACTCTCGCCCGGGTGCGATAGCCTCGTATGCGATTTCTGTTCGTCGGGCCGGGAGTTTGCCTTCAGCTTCCTTC
>NZ_JAMXSJ010000097.1:0-1076 GCF_024124725.1 Halomonas sp. Ps84H-12
GCTTCCAGTTGCCGGTGTAGGTGTACGATGAGGTGCCGCGCAGGATCTCAAGACCTTCGGGGGCTTGGTCGACGATGTTGTCGATGACCTTGGTGGTTTCACCTAGGTGCTGTTCGAGCGGCTGCACATCGTCACTCAGGCTGCCGAACAGGAAGCCTTTGTAGTTCTCAAAGCGCGGGAGGCGCTTGAGGTTATGGGAGCCGTCCTGCTTGAAAGTATCCGGGTAGGCGCCGGTCTTTTCGTTTTTAGCTTTGAGCAGTTGGCCGTCGTTTTTGAAGGTCCAGCCGTGGAACGGGCAGGTGAAGGTGCCCTTGTTGCCGCGCTTGCGACGGCACAGGGTGGCGCCGCGGTGGGCACAGGCGTTAATCAGGCCGTGCAGTTCGCCTTGCTTGTCGCGGGTGATAATCACCGGCTGACGACCCACGGTGGTGGTGAAGTAGTCTCCCGGCTCGGCAATTTGGCTCTCATGGGCCAGAAATACCCAGTTGCCTTCGAAGATGTGTTTCATCTCCAGCTCGAAAAAAGCGGGATCTGTAAACATGCTGCGGTGGCAGCGGAAAATACCGTTGTCAGGGTCGTCTTGTACCGCACCGCGCACGCGGGCTTCGAGCTGATCAAGCTGTGTGGTCATGATCTCTCTCCTCGTTATTATGTCGCGCTGTTAAGGCGTCAAGGCAGGCCAAGGGGGAGGCCCGCCTTTCAAACAGGGGTTTATACTTTGGCCGTGCCGGCCAGCTGGCTGGCCAGGTCCTGCTCGTCTTCCTTGGCGCGGGGGCGGGCGTGGCGAACTTGTAGCTCGGCGGCGTCGGTTTGTGCCAACTCCACGTCGAACACCACCTGGGCGAAGGGGCCGTCCAGCTCACGCTTGGCAATCTCAGCCGGGTCTTCAATCCGCTCGGCGGGCACGACGAGCTCTTCGCGGGTGGCAAAGGCGAAGTCATCAAAGGTGTAGGGGTCGCCGGCTAAGTTGATCTGGGTGGTCAGGTGCTGGTGGCCCGGGGCAGAGACAAAGTAGTGAATATGCGCCGGGCGCTCGCCGTGGCGGCCGAGGGACTTGAGCACCACATCGGTGGGGG
>NZ_JAMXSJ010000009.1:0-133533 GCF_024124725.1 Halomonas sp. Ps84H-12
GACAGCCCGGCGTGGCTGGTGAGGGTGCGGCGACTGGCGCGGAACTTTATGTTGGGCATGGCACTGTCTGGGTGAATGGCGATAATGGCTATATTGCCATGCAGGTCAGTGGGTTAGAAGTGCTTCCTGGGGCCGGTCTCACGGATTCAGGTATTAATCAAAGCCGCTTCCTTAAGCGGCTTTTTTATTAAAGGCTTCTATCTTTCAGGCTATAGGTACTAGTATTAAAAAACTCATCAATTAAGATTAAAACCATAACCTATATATTCATAAAAAACACCAACTTTATAAGTTAAGGATTAGAAAAATTTCCGATAGCGCCTTCTTTTAAATCGTCCAAACTCAACACAGGAAACAAAAAGACACATAACGTTTCAAAAGGAAGGCCCAATGAAACCGTTCAACCAATTACCAGCCCATCAAAAGACAGGATCCGTAGCCTCCTGCATGGCATTGGTAATGGGTGTCTTACTAACCAGTTTAAATCCAGAAGCTTCAGCAAACGACCAGTTCATTGACAGCATGTCTAGAGTCACACAATACGTAGAGTCTCAAGATGTCAGCCATTTAAAAGGCAATGTGAGCATCATTCAGCAGCAAGGCATTAACAACAGCGCGAGCGTCGTTCAATCTCGTTCAGCGAATTACCAATTTAAAAACTTCGCTTACATTAAACAAACTGGATATAACAATCAGGCCAATTTGATCCAGCACAATGGCAACAACATTGGCGTGATTGTTCAGCAAGGCTATAACAATAGCGTTACGGCTATTCAAGAAGGGAACAGTGTTGGAGTTGCACTGAACGCTATTCAAATTGGCTTTAACAGTAACCTAATGATTTCACAATCGGGCAGTGGCCTACGCGATGTAAATGTCCACCAACAAAACTACTCGGGCACTTCACGACCGGTCACTATCGATATCAACTGAGTCGCACCTGGCTTCTCAGTTCACCACCAAAGCAAGTTGATCGAAATAAAGGGGAAACACCATGAAACTGCAACTAACCGCTCTTGCTGCCGCTGTTAGCTTAGCTTTGTCCAGCGCTGCTATAGCTCAAACAACAGTAACATCGAATTCAAACCTGAACTATACAAGTATTGGCCAGCCTCAAGGAGGCGGATATGGTGTCGACAATGGAAATTCAACCGTAGATAATGCCGAATGGACAGGTTTTCCGCCATCCCGTGATGGAGCGTTTACTACGTTTCAGGATGAATTGGATAACATGGACGGCTCTACTGCAGGCCCAAATGAAAACTTATCGACCATTGACCAGACAGCTACTGGTACTACAGGCAACCAAGCAAGTGTAACACAGAGTGGTGGTTCACAAAACGAATCAAACGTAACACAAAACAAATTAAGTAGTACTGGCTCAGCATTAAAAGCTGATGTCATCCAAATTGGTAATAGTAACCGATCAGATGTTGATCAAGAGCTTAGCACAGGTGCTATTGCAAATATTTCGCAGCAAGGTGATAGTAACCTGTCTCGAGTAGATCAGTTTGGAGCCGACCGTAATGGCGCGGATGTATCTCAAACCGGTAATGGCCACCAATCGATTATTCATCAGGGAGTACTGACTGGTGGAGCAGCTGATAATAATGCATGGGTAAATCAAACTGGCGAAAGTAACCAAAGTTATATTCGTCAGCAGTGGTCTGATAACTATGCCGATGCTAACCAAAGTGGTATGGATAATATTAGCCATATTAAACAAGCAGGCGATGCTAATATGGCAATGCTGGATCAAAGTGGCGATGAGAATACGTCCTACATTCTGCAAGGTTCGGCGGGGGTTGGCGACTTCAATACCGCATATGTGGATCAGTCCGGTAGTTATAACGACTCATATGTATCCCAACTAAACGGCAATGATAACAAAGCAAATGTTAATCAAAGTGGCACATATGGAGAGTCTAATGTGTTACAAAATGGTAACAGTAACTTCGCTGATATCTCACAATCAGGAGAAGGAGATATCTCTTGGGTAATTCAGAACGGTGACAATAAATCTGCCACTGTCGAACAATCAGGTGTGGGTGTTCCTGGTGCCGAATTTAATGAATCGTTCATTATTCAAAGTGGAGCAGGTGCGCACACAGCATATGTCAATCAAGCACATGCTCCTGCTGGCGGTTGGAATAACATTTCAACTATCACTCAAACTGGTACAGTCAACGCATCTGCGAGTGTGATGCAGACAGGTAGTGGCAACCGCGCTTCCACTATCCAGTATTAATCATTAGCCAGTCCAATATTCTCATACCGCCCCTTCCGGGGCGGTTTTTTTGTGTTGTCACCTAACGCACCACCACCGTCAGCGTGCCGCCCTTGCCTTGGGTTGAAGAGCGCGAGCGGTTGCTGCCTTTGACGATATCGACCTCTAGCCGCTCGTCGTCACTCAACAACTTGACCGTTCCTTCTAGGGTGTCGCCTTCAAAGGTGAATTCTGCGGGTACAGTGCCGCGGGTTTCAGGATGTTCGACAGTTTCGCCGTTATGGGTAATGCGCCACTCGGCGGAAAACTCAGCGCCGGGAGAGCCGCTCATGGTGATGTGGATCTGGGTCATATCCTGCTCCTGTGCGGCTAGCCCTGAGATGGGCAAGCCAAGGGTAAGTACGGCGATAAACAGCGTGCCGTATCGTCGTGAAACGTGCCAAGCCAATGATCGTTTCATGTTAGCTACCTCATTAACCACAAGAGCCGCTCAACATGAGCGGCTCTTGCAGTGTAGCAGGCGTTCTAACTACCAGTTACCTAGTGTTACATAACAGCAAAGGCTTTTTCTGCAGCATCCAACGTTAGCTGAATATCTTCCGGTGTGTGGGCACTCGACATAAAGCCAGCTTCATAAGCGGAAGGTGCGAGATAAACACCGTGATCAAGCATGGCACCAAAGAAACGGCGGAAAGCATCGGGGTTGCAAGCGGTTGCCTGCGCAAAGTTATCCACACGGGATTGCGAGGTGAAGAACACGCCGAACATGCCGCCTGCAGATTGGGTCATCATCGGTACCCGCGCCGCATTGGCACGCTCTTGCAGGCCGTTACACAGCGTTTGTACGCGCTGGCTCAAGGCGTCGTGGAAGCCCGGTACCTGCAGCTTGGTGAGTAGCGCCACCCCGGCGGCCATGGCCAGCGGGTTACCCGAAAGGGTGCCCGCCTGATATACCGGCCCCAGCGGAGAGATGTTTTGCATGATGTCGCGCTTGCCACCAAACGCGCCGACCGGCATACCACCACCGACGATCTTACCCAAGCAGGTTAAATCCGGCGTGACACCGTAGTAAGCCTGGGCACCGCCCAACGCGACGCGGAAACCGGTCATCACCTCATCAAAAATCAGGATGCTGCCGTACTCGTTACAAACGTGGCGCAGGGTTTCCAAGAAACCTGGCTGAGGCGGAATGCAGTTCATATTGCCCGCCACCGGCTCGACGATGATGCAGGCAATCTGCTCACCGATCTCGGCAAAGCACGCTTCCACCCCCTCCGGGTCGTTGTAGGAGAGCGTGATGGTGTGCTCGGCCAGCGAGGCCGGCACGCCCGGAGAGCTGGGCTCGCCGTGGGTCAAGGCACCGGAGCCCGCTTTTACCAGCAGGGAATCCGAGTGGCCGTGGTAGTTACCCTCGAATTTAACGATCTTATCGCGCCCCGTGGTGCCCCGCGCCAGCCGAATCGCTGACATGGTAGCCTCGGTGCCCGAGCTGGTCATGCGCACCATTTCCATGGAGGGAATCATGTCGCAGATCAGGTCTGCCATGGTGGTTTCCACGGCGGTGGGGGTACCGAACGAGAGCCCGTTATCCAACCGCGCACGCACGGCTGCCAGCACGTCTTGATCGGCGTGACCGGTGATCATTGGCCCCCAGGAACCGATGTAATCGACGTAGCGGTTGCCCTCGACATCGAAGAGGTAAGCGCCCTGCGCACGTTCCATGAATACCGGCGGGCGGTGCAACCCTTTGAAGGCTCGCACGGGAGAGTTCACGCCCCCAGGAATATGGCGACTCGCGAGGTCAAACAGTTCAGCAGATGTGGTCATGGCATCCTCTATATAAATGTCTTACTACCAATGAGATCAAAAGCGCACGGGGCGTGGCAAGCGATTCGGCAAGCACTGCCCGCTCGGGGGCTGGTAGCCGTGAGACAAGCTCTCCCAGGTAAAGTGCTGCGCCTGTTCACACGCCGTTGGTAAGCGCTCACCTACCGCTAGACGCGCTGCTAAGGCTGACGCGAGCGTACAGCCGGAACCATGAAATACTTCCGGCAGCCGCGGCCATTGCCACTGGCGAGTGGTGTCGGGCGAATGCAGTGTATGCACCACTTGCTGTGCCGTACCGGGTAATGGGTCATCCGTTGCCGTCACCAGCACCGCTTGGCAACCCTGAGACAGTAGTGACACCGCACGGGCGGTATCGTCATAAGGCTCATGGATCTCAGGCGTCAGCGCCGCTAGCTCAAAGCGGTTCGGGGTTAAGATATCCACAAGCGGTAACAGCCGATCACGGTAAAGCGCCTGCAAAGCCTCTGTGGATAACATAGTGCCTCCCCCTGCTTTGAGAACCGGGTCAGCAACCACGGGCACCCCTGGAAAACGGCAAATAATTTGCTCCGCAGCCCGCAGCGTAGCTTCATCCGCCAGCAGGCCGAGCTTGATCGCGGCAATCTGCATATCACCGACAGCTTCGGCCATTTGCCGCATGGCGCCAGGGTCGGCTGGCATTACCCGCGACACGTTATGGCAGTTCTGCACGGTCATCGCCGTGGGGATCGTCACCGCCCAACCGCCACAGGCGGCGATGGCTTCGCTATCAGCGACCAGTCCGGCACCGCCCGTGGGGTCATGACCCGCTAGCACTAAAACAACAGGGGGAAGAGGTTGACGCATCAAAAGGGCTTCACTACCGCCAAAAGAATAATCGCGACCAGTGCAATCACGGGAGCTTCATTGAACCAGCGAAAAAATACGTGGCTCTTGGTACAACGCGACTGGTCAAACTGCTTAAGGTAAATCAAGCAAACGTGGTGGTAAGCAATTAACAGTGCCACCAAGGTAAGCTTGGCGTGCATCCATCCTTGGCTAAACCAGGCGGGCACCAAATAGAGCATCCAGCCCCCAAAAATCAGTACCAGGATCATCGACGGGGTCATGATGCCACGGTAAAGCTTGCGCTCCATGGTTTTAAAGTAAGTGATCGCTTGCTCATCACCTTTGTCGCGTGCCATGGCGTGGTACACATAAAGTCTTGGCAGGTAGAACAGTGCGGCAAACCAAGTAACAACGGCCATCAAGTGAATAGCCTTTACCCATTCGTACATGGTCTCTCCTTAGGCGGTGACGTATGGCTAGGAATCAGTCTCGCGGGCATCTGTTTGCCGAGCGTCAGTGTAGTGGTAATAACGCTCGATCGCGCCCCGGGTAATGATACCTGAAATTCGCTGCTGCTTTGGTCGATAGCCATGCACCACATAAAGCGCCCCAAGCGCACTGTCTTGAAGCTTTAAAAACGCTTCCGATAGTGTTGCCTGCAAACCAATCGGGGCCATTTCCAGCCGCTGGCCGGGAATCTCCAAAAGATCAATTAACTCATCTTCCGGCGGCACTTCTCCATCGAGCGCCTTATCGTGCTCCAGCAGCCAGCGGGCAAGCTCTGCTGCCTTTAGCCCCAGTACCGGCTTATCCTCACTGGAGCGCTCAATCACCAGCCACATGGGATTCGTTTCTAGCAGGCGGCGCGCCTGGTCGAGAGTGATCATGCGCTCGGTACGCACCAGCTGACGCTCCATCACGGCAGGCACCGACACTCGGGAAAGCGCTTGCATCAGCGGCTGCTGTAACGGATGCAATCCATAGCGTACTGAACTAATGAAAAAACCTTCACACCCCGTCAACTGCCGCGACGTTAAGCAGGCCACCACCACGACCAGCATCCCCGGTAGCATAATCGTCGGTGTATGAGTGAGTTCTAGCAGTGCCATCAACGCCGCCAACGGTGCCTGAAGAACAGCCCCCATCATGGCTGCCATACCGAGCATGGCATAAATCCCTGGGTCAGCAGCTTTCTCAGGCCATAGCCAGCCCCCTAACATACCGCCTAGTGCACCAGTGGCCGCCCCAGCGACCAGTACCGGGCCAATAATGCCGATCGGCACGCCGCCTGCAACGGTAATCGCAGTAATCAACAGCTTGGCAACCATCAGCGCCAATAGCACATTGATCGCCAACTGATTATTCAGCGCTGCCGCCACGCTGTCGTAACCAATGCCTTGGATTTCAGGAAACCACCACGCCAATACCCCGGTGCCGACACCCACGACGCCCAATCTCAACCACAGCGGCAGGGTTTGTAGGCGCTGACTTCGTGAAATATGGATGAAGAGGCCTGCCATCAAACCTATGACCAAGCCAATCACCACGATCCAGGGCAGGTTCATCAGCGACCCTAACGCCACCTCAGGAATCCGAAATGCGGGCGCATTGCCATACATCACCTGCGCCACCAGCGCGCCCATGGTGGAGGCTAAAATCACCGGCATAAAGCTCATCAGGGTGTACTCCATCATCACCACTTCCATGGCGAAGATCACCCCAGCAATGGGCGTGTTGAACGAGGCCGAAATACCGGCTGCCGTGCCACAAGCGACCAACACCCGCAAGCTATTATTGGGCAGCCGCAGCTTTAGCCCTAACCCGCTGGAAGCCGCCGCGCCTAAATGAATCGCAGGGCCTTCGCGCCCGGCGGATAAGCCACCCAACACGGAGACGACCCCCACCCACCATTGGTTCAGCCAGTTACGCAGTGGAAAGCGCCCCTGGTGATAGGTGAGACGCTCAATCACATGGCTGACCCCGAGCTTGCGCGCAGCGGAGCGCTGCCGATATAGCAACAGGCCAATCAATGTGACGGCGACGATCGGCAGAAGTGCTCTCAGCCACGGTGACAATCCTTCGAAGGCTTCCGGCTCCCCCTCCGGCATATAGAGCACCGCCCCGGCTTCAAGCAGCAGGCGAAACGCCACCATCACTGCCCCAGTAATCACCCCAGACACCAACCCCAGCACACACAGCTGCGGTAAGGCATCCACGTTCGCCAACTGGCGGCGAAAGCTCTCTAGAGTGAAATCTGACCGAGAAAAACGTGCCACAACGTCCGTCCTTGCGTTTATTGTTCGTTTCATTGTCTCGCGTTGCGCAGCGCTCTTAAGCGCTGGCTCTCTTGTGTATCATAGCTGGATACACTTCAACAGCCTGGCCACACTGATTAGGCTGTTAATTATTCAAGCGTCGATTGCGCGAAGCGCACAAGGAGTGGTTTGTGATTAACGTTGGCATCGTGGGTGGCACCGGTTATACCGGCGTCGAACTTCTCAGACTGCTGGCTCAGCACCCTCAGGTAAACGTCAAGGCCATCACCTCTCGCTCGGAGACTGGCGTAAAAGTGTGCGACATGTACCCCAATTTACGCGGTCACTACGACACGCTGGCATTCAGCGAACCCGACGCCAAGGCGCTAGGCGCAATGGATGCGGTGTTTTTTGCGACTCCCCACGGCGTTGCCCATGCCTTAGCGGGCGAGCTGCTGGCCAACGGCACCCGCGTCATCGACCTCTCTGCGGACTTCCGCCTGCGGGATGCCGACGAGTGGAGCCGTTGGTACGACCAGCCCCACGGCGCGCCGGAGCTGCTTGAAGAAGCCGTTTACGGCCTGCCCGAAATGCACCGCGAAAAGATCAAAACGGCTCGTTTGATTGCTGTCCCTGGCTGCTATCCCACCGCCGTTCAGCTAGGCTATCTGCCGCTGTTAGAAGCTGGCTTAATTGATCCGAACCAGCTGATTGCCGACTGCAAATCTGGTGTGACCGGTGCTGGCCGCGGTGCCAAAGTTGCTTCGCTGCTGGCCGAGGCCAGTGAATCCATGAAGGCCTACGGCGCGGGTGGCCACCGCCATCTGCCGGAAATTCGTCAAGGCTTGGGCGATATGCAGCCCAACCCAGTGGGGTTGACCTTTGTTCCCCATCTAACGCCTATGATTCGCGGCATTCACGCCACGCTTTACAGCACGCTGACCGCCGAGCCAGAAGATCTACAGGCGCTCTTTGAGCAGCGCTACGCCAACGAGCCGTTTGTCGATGTCATGCCCGCCGGCAGCCACCCGGAAACCCGCAGTGTCAAAGGCAACAATACCTGCCGCATCGCGGTCCACCGCCCGGGTAACGGCAATACGGTTGTGGTGCTTTCAGTCATTGATAACCTGGTGAAGGGCGCTTCTGGGCAAGCCATTCAAAACCTTAACTTGATGTTTGGCTTTGATGAGCACATGGGGCTTAACGCCCCCGCGCTGATGCCCTAACGTTTGAGGAATTCCCAGCAATAGTTGACCAATTTGCTGGGAATTACCCATAATCACCCCCTAATACGGATTATTCGTTCTTAAAGCTCGCGGGAGGTACCCATGAGCGGTGCAGAAGCTTTTGTTCCAACCCCTTTATTACTCTCTGATAGCGCCCGTAAGCGTATCAAAGCACTGATGGCAGAAGAGAGTAACCCTGCGCTTAAGCTGCGCGTGTACGTGACCGGCGGCGGCTGTTCTGGCTTTCAATACGGTTTCGACTTCGCGGACAGCGTTGCCGAAGACGACACGCTGATTGAGTTTGGCGATGCCACGCTGGTGGTCGACCCGCTCTCTTATCAGTATTTGGTAGGCTCCACAGTGGATTACGAGGAGGGCCTAGCAGGGGCTCGATTTCGTATCCAAAACCCCAATGCCACTACCACGTGCGGATGTGGCGCCTCGTTTATGGTGTGACCAACGTTGGTGACAACCCCTCCCCATGACTTGACGCCTTGGCGGTTTCTCGCCAAGGTTGAAAGGTCAATAACGGTTGCCTAGCCAATTTATAAGAAAAAAAATTCTATAAATTGCGCGGCTAACCACATAAAACATGGGGAAACTAATGAAACACCTATTCACTACCTCTACTATTGCGGCCGCCATCACACTGGGTTTGGGCAGTACCACTGCGTTTGCGCAAACGCCTACCGTCAACGTGGCCACTGACCCAAGCTTTGTGCCTTTCGAAATGCTCGACCCCGAGACCGGTGAAATGATCGGTTTTGATATGGACATCATCAATGAAGTCGCTGATCGCGCTGGCTTTGACGTCAACCTCACCACCATGGAGTTCTCGGGCATCATTCCTGCGGTGCAAACCGGCAGCCAGGAAATTGCCATTGCTGGCACGACCATCACCGAAGAGCGTGCTCAGGTCGTTGACTTCTCTGATCCCTACTACGACTCCGGTCTGCAAATCATCGTACGTGCTGATAACGAAGAGGTCTCCTCCATCGAGGATCTCGAAGGACTGTCAGTGGCCACCAAAATCGGCTCCACCAGCTACGACTTCTTACAACAAGAGCTTGGCGAAGACGCCGATATCACGCCCTACCCAGGCACCGCTGATATGTACATGGCGCTGCTGGGCCGCAACGTAGACGCCGTGTTTTATGATGCACCAAACGTGGCTTACTTCTCACAAACCCGTGGCGAAGGTCGCACTAAAGTCGTCGGCCCGCTGTACGAAGGTCAGCAGTACGGCATCGTATTTCACAAAGGCAGCGAGTGGGTAGAGCCGACCAACGAAGCGCTGGCCGCTATGCGTGAAGACGGCACCTACGATGAGATCTACACAAAGTGGTTCGGTGAAGCACCCAGCGCTGAGTAATTAGCGCTATATGCCATAACCAACGCTTAAAGCGACTCTCACCACAGGGCTGGGCGGCCATTTACCCCCGGCCCTGTGTCGTTGTTCCCCTTGCCTGGAGATAACGCGTGGACGTTAACTTTCAGTTTGATTGGTCGGCTGCGTTCGGGTCGATCCCCTACTTGTTACCCGGTATTCCCTGGACGCTACTGATTTCATTTGGCGGCCTGGCGATTGGTTTTTTCATCGGTATTTTCTTTGGGTTACTGCGTATTAGCCCGGTACGCTGGCTGCGCTGGCCTGCGGTTGTGTATGTTGAAGTATTCCGCGGCACCCCTATTTTGGTCCAAGTGCTGTTTATCTTTTACGGCTTGCCGCAACTGTTGGGTGGGCCCATCAACGCCCTGGTAGCGGGTATAGCGGCCATTGCCGTCAACTCCGGTGCCTATATCTCTGAAATTGTGCGCGGCGGCGTTCAGTCCATCGAGCGCGGCCAGCGGGAAGCATCGCTATCGCTTGGCCTCTCTCGGGTGCAGGCGTTCCGCTATGTGATCTGGCCGCAGGCACTGCGCCGTATGATTCCACCGCTGGGTAACCAGGGCATTATCAGTATCAAAGATACCTCGCTTTTTTCGGTTATCGGGGTCAGTGAGCTGGTACGCCAAGGGCAGATCTATATCGCCACCACCTTCACCGCGCTGGAGGTCTACTTCATGGTGGCACTGATGTATCTCGCCATTACCTGGACCCTCTCACTGGTGCTGCGCCAAATCGAGCGCCGCGGCCTCGCCGGACAATAAGGAGCGCACAATGACTTCTACTCAAACGCCCATTGTGCGTATGCAAAAGCTCCACAAGCACTTTGGCAGCCTGCACGTACTCAAAGATATCGACCTGGAAATTGTGCCTGGTGAAGTCGTCGTGGTCATCGGGGCCAGCGGCTCGGGTAAATCCACACTCATTCGCTGTATCAACGGCTTAGAAGAGTTTCAGTCAGGCAGCTTGGATGTGGACGGCAATACGCTGCTACCGAACGGTAAAAGCAGTCAGGCGCTACAAACCATCCGCACCGAAGTGGGCATGGTGTTTCAGCAGTTCAATCTGTTCCCGCATCTTAGCGTGCTCGATAACGTCACTCTCGCACCGATGAAGGTGCGTGGCTGGAGCCGTCAGGATGCCGAAGAGACTGCCAAGCGGCTACTTGATCGCGTAGGTATTGCCGACCAGGCAAATAAGTACCCCAGCCAGCTCTCCGGTGGCCAGCAGCAGCGTGTGGCGCTGGCGCGTGCGTTGGCCATGGAGCCGCGCCTCATGCTGTTTGATGAGCCAACCTCAGCCCTTGACCCCGAGATGATTGGCGAAGTGCTAGACGCCATGCGGGAGCTTGCCAAAGAGGGGATGACCATGGTGATTGTTACTCACGAGATGGGCTTTGCACGTGAGGTAGCCGACCGCATCATCTTTATCCATAAAGGCGAAATTGCCGAACAAGGCACCCCTGAGCAGCTCTTCGATTCCCCTCAACACGAACGCACTCAGTCGTTCCTGGCACGGGTACTGAAGCACTAATGTCGTGCTAACCATGCGCTCTTAAATCGCCAATATTGCGCTTAAAACGTCCTATCTAATGGCCTGTCTTCATGACAGGCCATTTTTTTTTGCCTGTGGATACTATTTTTTACACGCTCCTCGCTACTTCGCCACGAAGCCCACCATGAGCGCTTATCAGCATGATTTGAGTATGTGAAGCAGGTTGTTCACAGGTGCGGTAACAAGCCAGGTACCCAGCGGTGGATAACCCGTTGTCAGTCAGCCTTGTGGGTAAGTCGCACTTTCATCCACAGCTCCAACACCGCTTCTACGCAGGCACTCCGCTGCTTAATCACCTAAAGGTCAACAATGTAAAATACTGATAAAGCTAGCGTTAGTAGACTTATCAACAGATTTTGTCCACACCAGTAGTTACTACATCAACAGAACTTCTCTTATTTATTTTTATTTTGTTATTAATAAAGACAGAACCCTTAAACCGGGGTGTGGAAAAACCTGACGGTTACCCACAGGAGGTTTATACTGGCGGGCTTATTCCATCAGCGCCGATATGCTGACCACATCATCCGTGCCAACAGGCACAAGACGAGGTGTCACTTGAACTACCCCGACCGCTTTGACGTGATTGTCATCGGCGGTGGCCATGCGGGAACTGAAGCCGCACTGGCCTCTGCTCGTATGGGCTGTCAAACCCTATTGCTAACCCACAACATCGAGACACTTGGCCAAATGTCGTGCAATCCCGCCATTGGCGGCATCGGCAAAAGCCATTTGGTGAAAGAAATTGATGCGCTCGGCGGTGCAATGGGGCTAGCCACAGATTTAGGCGGCATCCAGTTTCGCGTGCTCAACGCACGCAAAGGGCCAGCGGTGCGCGCAACCCGTGCCCAGGCCGACCGCATCCGCTACAAAGCAGCCATTCGCGGGATGCTGGAAAACCAACCCAACCTGACAATTTTTCAGCAGGCAGCAGGTGATCTCATTGTGGATAACGACACCGTGCGCGGCGTCGTAACTGAAACCGGCATTCGCTTTCACGCGGAATCGGTCGTGCTCTCAACCGGTACTTTCCTCGGTGGCGTTATCCACATCGGGTTGGATCAAAGCCGCGGAGGCCGCGCGGGTGATCCGCCCTCCAACGCGCTGGCAGAACGACTACGTGCGTTGCCGTTTCACGTTGACCGGCTCAAAACCGGCACGCCGCCGCGTATCGATGCCAAAACCGTCGATTTTTCGCAGTTGGAAGAGCAGCCGGGCGATACCCCAACGCCGGTGATGTCTTACCTCGGCTCGCGGGAGATGCATCCCCAGCAGGTGAGCTGCCATATCGCGCACACCAACGAGCGCACCCACGAGATTATTCTGGGTAACTTGGATCGCTCGCCAATGTACTCTGGCGTGATTGAAGGGATCGGCCCGCGCTACTGCCCCTCGATTGAAGATAAAGTGCACCGCTTTGCCGACAAATCGAGCCATCAGGTGTTCATCGAGCCTGAAGGCCTGGATACCCACGAGCTCTATCCAAACGGCATCTCGACCTCGCTGCCGTTTGATGTGCAGCTGCAGGTGGTGCGCTCGATCAAAGGGTTAGAAAACGCACACATCACGCGTCCTGGCTATGCCATTGAGTACGATTTCTTTGATCCGCGGGATTTGAAACACTCGCTGGAAACCAAATTTATCCACAACCTGTTTTTTGCCGGACAAATCAACGGCACAACCGGTTATGAAGAAGCGGGTGCCCAGGGGCTACTGGCGGGCTTAAACGCCGCTCGCCGCGCTAAACAGCTCGACGCTTGGTACCCCCGCCGTGATGAAGCCTACCTTGGCGTTTTGGTAGACGACTTAATCACCATGGGCACCAAAGAGCCCTACCGCATGTTTACTTCGCGGGCGGAATACCGCCTGCTGCTGCGTGAAGACAATGCCGATCTGCGCCTGACCGAAAAAGGCCGCAAGCTAGGCTTAGTCGACGACACGCGCTGGGCCGCATTTAGTCAAAAGCGCGAAGCCATCGAGCGGGAAACTGCACGCTTGGCCACCACTTGGGTGCAACCCAATAGCCCGGCGGCAGAAAAAATCGCTGAAAAAACCGGCAGGCCGCTACCCCGAGAGTACTGCTTAAGCGATTTGCTGAAACGCCCTGAGCTAACGTATGCCGATATTACCTCGCTCCCCGGTATGAAAAGCGGTGATGTGCATGACGAAGCCGTGGCCGAACAGGTGCAAATTCAAGCCAAATATCAGGGCTATATTGATCGTCAGCAGGATGAGATCGATAAGCTTAAGCGTCATGAAGCTACGCCGCTGCCTGCGGAGCTTGATTATCACCAGGTGGAAGGTCTCTCCAACGAGATTCGCCAAAAACTCAGCGATACCCGTCCAGAAACCCTTGCACATGCAGCCAGGATTTCTGGGGTAACGCCCGCAGCCATATCGATTCTGCTCGTGCATCTGAAAAAACGCCGCCTGATTACCAACGCCGAGGTGGCCAACGGATGAGTCGACTCCAGCCGCTGGTCAACAGCTTACCCAATGGCGTTGCACCACGACTTGATCAAGGCCTATCGGCGCTGGGAGTAATCATCAGCGCTGAACAGAGAGAGCAGCTACTTGGTTTACTGGCGCTGTTGCACAAGTGGAACCGGGCTTATAACCTCACCGCAGTGCGCGATGTTGAAGAGATGGTCTCTCGCCACGTGCTGGATAGCGCCGCCGTTGCTCCCTACGTTCACGGCCCAACGCTGCTGGATGTGGGGGCAGGGCCTGGGTTACCCGGCTTGGTACTCGCGATTATGAAGCCCGAACTTCAGGTGACGCTGCTGGATAGCAATGGCAAGAAAGTCCGCTTCCAGCGCCAAGCGGTGATGGAGTTGGCGCTGACCAACGTGACGCCTACTCAGGCACGGGTAGAGCAGTTCACCGGCCAGCACTTTGATCAGGTGATCTCACGTGCGTTTGCCAGTTTGGTGGATTTCGTGACACTAACGCGCCCCCTGCCATCTGCAAATGGCCAGTGGCTAGCAATGAAAGGCCCCGGTGCTGATGACGAGCTGCGTAACCTGCCGGAAGGCATTGAACTCAGCGAGCGCCACCTGTTGAATGTACCCTTTGAAACGGCCGAGCGGCAGCTGTTGATCCTGACCCCAAAAGGAGTTGAGTAGTGAGCCAGATCATTGCCCTGACCAACCAAAAAGGCGGCGTGGGCAAGACCACTTCAGCCGTTAACCTGGCCGCCAGCCTGGCTGCTCTTGACCGCCGCGTACTGCTGGTGGACTTGGATCCACAGGGCCATGCCAGCATGGGCAGCGGGATCGACAAGTACGATCTTGAGAAAAGCGTGCTGGACGTGTTGCTTGGCGAAGCCACTGCGGGCGAGGTTATCGTTCGCGGGCTGCCGGTTCATTACGATGTTCTACCCGGTAACGGCGACCTGACCGCCGCGGAAGTGGAATTACTGGATAGCGACCAACGTCAAAGCCGCCTATCGCTTGCACTTGCCAGCGTCGCGGACGATTACGACGTGGTGCTGATCGACTGCCCACCATCGCTGAATATGCTGACGGTGAATGCGCTCACCGCCGCGCATGGCGTACTGATTCCGCTACAGTGTGAATTTTACGCCCTAGAGGGGCTCTCGGCGCTGCTGGATACGGTGGAGCAGATCAAGCAAAGCGTGAATCCTGAGCTGGCTGTCTCCGGCATTTTGCGCACCATGTACGATAAGCGCACCAGTCTCACCCGAGAAGTAGATAAGCAGCTACGCGACTTTTTCGGCGATGCGCTTTTGAAAACGACGATTCCGCGCAACGTGAAAGTCGCTGAAGCGCCAAGCCACGGCGTACCGGTCACTCAATACGCGCGTTTTTCGCGGGGGAGCCAAGCCTATCGCGTGTTGGCCAAAGAGATGATTCGGCGTCTATCGCTGTAACGGTTGCCGCTGTAGCGTTCAAAGTACATAACGTTAAAAGTACGAGGGAAAGCGAATGACGCGTAAACGCGCGCTAGGACGTGGCCTGGATGCCCTGATTGGTGCGGGCGCCCGTCGTCGTGACAGTTTAGACCTGACCGGTGGCGCAACGCTTGAGAGCGCCGACGCCCCGATGCCAGACGTGGCGGTGGATGACGCAATGGCTGAACGCCTGGAGCGTCTGCCACTTGGGCAACTGATGCGTGGGAAGTATCAGCCGCGCCGAGACATCCAGCCTGAAGCCCTGGAAGAGCTTGCCGACTCGATCCGTGCCCAAGGCGTGATGCAGCCCATCGTGGTGCGTCCGGTAGGTAAAGACCGCTATGAAATTATTGCCGGTGAGCGCCGCTGGCGCGCCGCGCAACTGGCCGAGCTGGACGTTATTCCGGCGGTCATACGCCATGTGAGTGATGAAGTCGCGCTGGCCTTAGCGCTGATTGAAAACATCCAGCGGGAAAACCTCAACGCGATTGAAGAAGCGATTGCGCTGAAGCGTTTGGGCGATGAATTTGAGCTCACTCAGCAACAGATTGCTGATGCAGTGGGTAAGTCTCGTACCCAGGTTGCCAACTTACTTCGTCTGCTGGCCCTCGACCCAGAGGTGCAAACCCTGCTAGAGCGGGGCGATTTAGATATGGGTCACGCTCGCGCACTGCTCTCGTTAACCAGTGCACAGCAGCG
This sequence comes from Halomonas sp. Ps84H-12, assembly GCF_024124725.1. Lineage (NCBI taxonomy): Bacteria > Pseudomonadati > Pseudomonadota > Gammaproteobacteria > Oceanospirillales > Halomonadaceae > Halomonas > Halomonas sp. Ps84H-12. Next base: position 15,917 of record NZ_JAMXSJ010000009.1, read on the forward strand.
CCAAGTCGCCCACGAAGTGGTCAATAAAGACCTTACCGTGCGCGATACCGAAGCGCTGGTGAAAAAGGTGCAAACCAATCAGGCACCTGCGCCGACCGCCAAGCAAGCGGCCAAGACACCGGATGTGGCCCGCTTAGAAACCCACCTGGGCGAAATTCTCGGTGCGCCTGTTTCGATTGATCATGGTCAAAAAGGCAAAGGCCGAGTCACTATTCGTTATACAAGCCTTGAAGAGCTGGATGGAATTCTGGCGCACATTAAATAGCACGCTAATGAAAGATATGGCCTGTTTTTAGCCCTTTGGTCGCAAGTCGGCGCTGAAACGCGCGAATTCCGTGCAACTTCGGTTGAAGGTGTGATAGCGCTTCCCTATAATCGCGCAAGATTTGTGCAGGTTGCTTATCGATGCGCTTGAAAGGCACATCGGCAGCAACCCATCTAACGCGCTGGGGAATCATTTGCTTACTAGCGATATGTTGAAAGCTTATGCAGCGAATTGAAACCCAGCGGCAGCGAGCCTACTTCGCTCGGCTAACCGGCGCCCAGCTCGTGGTGATGCTGCTTGGAGTGCTGCTGGCTTATCCGGTAGCCCAGATGCCAGGGGTGCTATCGGTCATAACGGGAGCACTGGTAGCGTTGCTGCCACACGCTTTCTTTATACAGCGCATGGGAATTTTTGGTAAAACGCGTCGTTCTCCAGGCGCTATGGTTCTGTTTCGCGCCGAGGCAGGTAAGTTTGGTTTGACGGTGGCACTGTTTGCTCTGGTGTTCGTGGTAGTGCCTCCCTCAAACCCCGCTTTCTTTTTTAGTGCTTATGTTGCGATTGTTCTAACGCATTGGCTTGCACCTTGGTTAATGCCTGGGAAATCGCACAACTGATTGAGGTGACATGTCTATGGCCGCAGGAAACGAAGTCTCGTCGACTTACTATATCCAGCACCACTTGCAGAACCTGACCTTTGGTAAACATCCAGAGAATGGCTGGTCGCTGGCGCACTCCGCCGAAGAAGCTCGTGAAATGGGCTTTTGGGCCATTCATCTGGACACCATGGGCTGGTCGATCGCCATGGGCCTCCTGTTTATCTGGATTTTCCGTAAAGCCGGTAAAGCAGCAACAACGGGCGTTCCTAGCGGACTGCAAAACGCTGTTGAAATGGTGGTTGAGTTCATCGAGAACCTCACCCGCGCGACGTTCCATGGCCGTAACCCGGTCATTGCCCCGCTGGCACTGACGCTGTTCGTGTGGATTTTGCTCATGAACACGCTGAAAATTATTCCGGTCGACTATGGCCCTGAGCTCTTTAAACGGTTAGGCGTTGAGTACATGAAAATTGTACCGACCACGGACCCGAACGCCACGCTGGGTATGGCGCTGGGCGTGTTCTGCCTGATTATTTACTACAGCATTAAAGTCAAAGGTGCCGGTGGTTTTGCCAAAGAGCTGTCGCTTACGCCGTTCAATCACTGGGCGCTGATCCCCTTCAACCTGGTACTTGAAGTGATTGGCCTGCTGGTGAAGCCGTTAGGCCTTGGCCTGCGTCTGTTCGGTAACATGTTTGCCGGTGAAGTTATCTTTATTCTGATTGCTCTACTGCCGTTCTGGGCAATCTGGCTGTTGGACGTGCCATGGGCCATCTTCCACATTCTTGTGGTAACGCTGCAGGCCTTTATTTTCACCACGCTGTCGGTTGTATACCTCAGCGCGGCGCACGAACATCACTAAACCAAGCAACGACGTTTTCATTAACCCTCAACCCTTAACCAAAACTTAAACTCAGGAGCAACATCATGGAAATGGTTTATCTCTCAGCTGCCATCATCATCGGTCTGGGCGCACTGGCTACCGGCATTGGCTTCGCTCTTCTGGGCGGCAAACTGCTTGAGTCTACTGCGCGTCAGCCGGAACTGGGCGACCAGCTGCAAACCAAAACCTTCATCATGGCCGGTCTGCTTGACGCCGTTCCGATGATCGGTGTTGGTATCGCGATGTACCTGATCTTCGTTGTTGCCGGTTAATGCAGCTTAACCGAGCGGCTCTCCGCTCGGTTTTGTTTCACTCCGGTCGCCACGAATTTGTCAGAGGTACATCCCTGTGAATATCAACATGACGCTTATCGGGCAGACGATCGCCTTCGCGATCTTTGTCTGGTTTTGCATAAAGTATGTGTGGCCTCCGATCAGCAACGCGCTTCACGAGCGTCAAAAGAAAATTGCTGATGGCTTGGACGCAGCTAGCCGTGCTACCCGTGATCTTGAGCTAGCTCAAGAGCGTGCTGAACAGACGCTACGCGAGAGCAAGGAACAGGCATCTCAAATTCTCGAGCAAGCGAATAAGCGCTCTGCCCAAATGATCGAAGAGGCACGTGAACAAGCGCGTGCTGAAGGCGAACGTTTAGTGGCTAATGCTCGGTCAGAAATTGAGCAAGAAATTAATCGCGCGAAAGACGAACTGCGTGCACAGGTTTCCCACCTTGCGATCGTAGGCGCTGAGCGTGTTCTTGAAGCCTCTGTTGACGAGAAAGCGCACCGCGACTTGCTTGATAAGCTTGCCGCTGAACTGTAAGGAGGTGACCCATGGCGGAACAATCTACCGTCGCTCGTCCTTACGCCAAAGCGGCGTTTGAATACGCGCGCGATCACCAAGCGCTTGACGCTTGGTCGCAGGCACTGGCAATGGCGGGATCAATCGTCATCGATCGCCAAGTTGCTGGCCTGCTAGGTAGCCCCAAACTCAGCAGTGAACAGAAAGTGTCGTTAGTAGCAGACATGCTGGGCGACAACGCAGACGATGCGTTTAAACGCTTTCTGACCACCTTGGCCGATCAGCGTCGCTTAGCGGCGTTGGATGCTATTGCTGACCAGTTTGAACACCTTCGCGCAGAGCATGAACAGCGTATCGACGTCACTGTGGTTTCAGCTTATAAGCTGGACAGCAAGCAGAAGACCAAGCTAGGCAACGCGCTCAAGAAACGTCTAAATCGCGAAATCTCCATTACTACTCAGGTGGACAAGGCGCTGATTGGCGGTGTCATCCTGCGTGCCGGCGACACCGTCATTGACGGGTCGGTGCGTGGTCGATTGAACCGGCTTTCCGAAGCGCTGACCGCTTGAGTCTGAGGGACATGGCATGCAGCAACTGAATCCTTCCGAGATCAGCGACATCATCAAGCAGCGAATTGAAAAGCTTGACGTCGCATCTGAAGCCCGTAATCAGGGCACCATCGTCAGCGTTTCCGACGGTATCGTGAAAATTCACGGCCTCGAAGACGCGATGTTTGGTGAAATGATTGAATTCCCCAACAGCATTTTCGGCATGGTACTGAACCTGGAGCGTGACTCCGTCGGTGCTGTTGTCCTGGGTGACTACCTGCAGCTTGAAGAAGGTATGACCGCTAAATGTACCGGTCGTATCCTTGAAGTACCGGTAGGTCCTGAGCTGATTGGTCGTGTTGTCGATGCGCTGGGTAATCCCATCGATGGCAAGGGCGGTATCAACGCTAAAATGACCGACGCGGTAGAAAAAGTAGCGCCCGGCGTTATCACCCGTCAGTCCGTTGATGAGCCGATCCAAACTGGTTTGAAATCTATCGATGCCATGGTGCCAATCGGTCGTGGTCAGCGTGAGCTGATCATCGGTGACCGTCAGATTGGTAAATCTGCCATTGCCATCGATGCGATCATCAACCAGAAAGGCAAAGGCGTGACCTGTGTCTACGTAGCGATTGGTCAGAAGCAATCGACCATTGCTAACGTCGTTCGCAAGCTCGAAGAGCACGGCGCGCTGGAACACACCATCATCGTCGCTGCAGGCGCTGCCGACCCGGCACCGATGCAGTTCCTGGCCGCTTACTCTGGCTGCACCATGGGCGAGTACTTCCGTGACCGTGGTGAAGACGCGCTGATCGTGTATGACGATCTTTCCAAGCAGGCCGTTGCGTACCGTCAGGTATCGCTGCTGCTGCGTCGTCCGCCGGGCCGTGAAGCTTACCCGGGTGACGTTTTCTATCTCCACTCACGTCTGCTGGAGCGCGCTGCGCGTGTTAACGCTGACTACGTTGAGAAGTTCACCAACGGTGAAGTGAAAGGCAAAACCGGTTCCTTGACCGCACTGCCGATCATCGAAACACAAGGTGGTGACGTATCGGCGTTCGTTCCGACCAACGTTATCTCCATCACCGATGGTCAGATCTTCCTGGAAACCAACCTGTTTAACTCCGGTATTCGTCCGGCGATTAACGCAGGTCTCTCGGTTTCTCGTGTAGGTGGTGCTGCGCAGACCAAAATCATCAAGAAGCTGGGTGGCGGTGTGCGTCTGGCTCTGGCTCAGTACCGCGAACTGGCGGCATTCTCGCAGTTTGCCTCTGACCTTGATGAAGCGACGCGCAAGCAGCTCGAGCACGGTCAACGCGTTACCGAACTGATGAAGCAGAAGCAGTACTCGCCGATGTCAGTTGCAGAAATGGCGCTGTCGCTGTACGCCGCTAACGAAGGTCACCTGGATGACGTGAGCGTCGACAAGGTGCTGGACTTCGAACGTGCCCTGCACGACTACATGAAGTCCGAGCACAGCGAGCTGCTCGACAAGATCAACCAGACCGGCGACTACAACGGCGAGATTCAGGACGGCTTGAAGTCAGGTCTCGAGAAGTTCAAGGCGACTCAGAGCTGGTAATGTCCGGCCCGCCTGCGGGCGGGCTTGCATGCTTTCTGAGAGCCACGAACGAAAGGTAGATCGCTATGGCAGCTGCAAAAGAGATACGCACCCAGATCGGGAGCATTAAAAATACGCAGAAGATTACCAGTGCCATGGAAATGGTGGCTGCATCGAAAATGCGTAAAGCGCAAGATCTGATGAAGGCTGGCCAGCCGTACGCCAAGCAGATTCGTAACGTGGTAGGCCACATTGCCGACGCAAACCCCGAGTACAAGCACGACTATATGGTCGAGCGTAGCGAGGTAAAGCGCGTTGGTTACATTGTGGTTTCCACCGACCGTGGCCTGTGTGGCGGCTTAAACGTCAACCTGTTTAAGGCAGTGGTGAAAGACGCTGTTGCCTGGAAGCAGCAAGGCGCTGAGCTAGACTTCTGCGCCCTCGGCTCGAAGGCCGGTGCCTTCTTCCGCAACTACGGCGGCAACTTGATTGCTGCGAAAAGCGGATTAGGAGAGTCACCGACCGTCGAGGGTCTGATCGGTAGTGTTAAGGTGATGCTCGAAGCGTACGACGAAGGACGCCTAGACCGCCTGTACGTGGTGTATAACGAATTCGTTAACACCATGACGCAGCGGCCGGTAGTGCGTCAGCTTCTTCCTCTGTCGTCCGATATGGGCGCAGACGCTAAGCATGACGAAGAAAACGCCCGTCCCGGAAGCTGGGACTACCTGTATGAACCGGATGCCAAGGCGTTGCTAGACAGCCTGTTGGTTCGATTCATCGAATCGCAGGTGTATCAGGCGGTAGTCGAAAACGGTGCGTGCGAACAGGCCGCCCGAATGATCGCTATGAAGAGTGCCACTGATAACGCGGGCAACCTGATCGACGATCTGGAGATGGTGTACAACAAGGCCCGTCAGGCCGCCATCACCCAGGAAATTTCCGAGATCGTCGGCGGCGCTTCAGCCGTATAACGCCAAGGGAGCCTGCCATCGCTAAGGTGGCTCCCGGCAAACAGGTTTCATTTGCAGGTTTTTGAGAGGAACCAAGATGAGCGGACGTATCGTACAAATCATCGGCGCGGTGATTGACGTAGAGTTTCCGCGGGACTCTGTGCCCAAGGTCTACGACGCGCTGAAGGTCTCCGATGTTGAGACCATCCTCGAAGTCCAGCAGCAGCTGGGCGACGGCGTGGTGCGCACCATTGCCATGGGCTCCACTGAGGGCTTAAAGCGTGGCATGGACGTGACCAGCACAGGTGCCGCGATTTCCGTACCGGTAGGTAAGGAAACGCTAGGTCGCATCATGAACGTACTCGGCGAGCCGATCGATGAAGCTGGCCCGATCGGTGAGCAAGAGCGCATGCCGATCCACCGCAAGGCCCCGAGCTATGCCGATCAGGCAGCCTCTAACGAGCTGCTGGAAACCGGTATCAAAGTCATCGATCTGGTTTGCCCCTTTGCTAAGGGCGGTAAGGTTGGTCTGTTCGGCGGTGCGGGTGTTGGTAAAACCGTTAACATGATGGAGCTTATCCGCAACATCGCCACCGAGCACAGCGGCTACTCTGTATTCGCTGGTGTCGGTGAGCGTACGCGTGAGGGTAACGACTTCTATCACGAAATGACCGAATCCAACGTTATCGACAAGGTAGCGCTGGTCTACGGTCAGATGAACGAGCCGCCCGGTAACCGTCTTCGCGTGGCGCTGACCGGTTTGACCATTGCGGAAAAATTCCGTGATGAAGGCCGCGACGTTCTGCTGTTCGTCGACAACATCTACCGTTACACCCTGGCCGGTACCGAAGTATCCGCCCTGCTGGGTCGTATGCCGTCTGCGGTAGGTTATCAACCGACGCTGGCCGAAGAGATGGGCGTTCTGCAGGAACGTATCACCTCTACGAAAACCGGTTCTATCACTTCCGTACAGGCCGTTTACGTTCCTGCGGATGACTTGACCGACCCGTCGCCGGCGACCACCTTCTCGCACCTAGATGCGACCGTGGTACTGGCGCGTTCCATCGCCGAGCTGGGTATCTACCCCGCGATCGACCCGCTGGACTCTACCTCGCGTCAGTTGGATCCGCTGGTGGTTGGTGAAGAGCACTACGACGTAGCGCGTGGCGTGCAGAACGTTCTGCAGCGTTACAAGGAACTGAAGGACATCATCGCGATTCTGGGTATGGACGAGCTGTCTGACGAAGACAAGCTGGCCGTTGCCCGTGCGCGTAAGATCCAGCGCTTCCTGTCGCAGCCGTTCTTCGTGGCCGAGGTCTTCACGGGCTCGCCCGGTAAGTACGTGTCGCTGAAAGACACCATCCGTGGCTTCCAGGGCATCCTCGCGGGTGACTACGACGATCTGCCGGAACAGGCCTTCTACATGGTCGGCTCCATCGACGAAGCTGTCGAAAAAGCCAACCAGATGAAGAAGTAATCCCGTCCATTAGGGGGATTCGCTATGGCGAATAGCTTCACTTGCAATATCGTCAGCGCAGAAGCATCCATCTTCTCAGGTAAGGTTGAGCAGGTGATTGCTTCCGGGATTATGGGTGACCTCGGCATTTTGCCGGGGCACGCCCCGCTGCTGACCGAGCTTCAGCCGGGCCCGATCCGCGTGATCCACGATGATGGCAAGGAAGAGAACTTCTTTGTCTCTGGCGGCTTCATGGAAGTTCAGCCAGATGTCGTGACGATCCTGGCAGACGCTGCGGCGCGTGCCAGCGACCTCGACGAGGCCGCTGCTGAAGAAGCGCGTCAGCAGGCGCTGAAAGCCTTTAATGAGAAGTCAGCGGAGCTGGATTATACCCGCGCTGCCGCTGAACTCGCCGAAGCCGTTGCCCAACTGCGAACGATTCAGCAGTTGCGTAAGAAGGCGGGTAAAGGCTAATTAGACGCTCTGCGTAATCAAACGCCCCTTAAACCCGATTCAGGGTTTAAGGGGCGTTTTTTTTGTCTGTTAATATGCGGGTGAGTCATCCCAGAGTTGAACGTCTCAGGAGCGAGCGATGGCGCTAAACGAAGAAGCCTTACAGGAATTGAAAACCGAGCTGCTCGAGGAGCTGGTCAAGGAAGAGCCCAGTAAGTCGCAATTGGCGGAACGCCTCGCTGAAATACGCTCGGCCGACATTGGGGAAGTGCTGGAAGAGCTGATCGAGAAGGATGAGGAGCTACGTGCGGCCCTGACGGTGTTGGACATTCTCTCCACCGAGCGAGCAGCCAATGTGTTGGGCTATCTACCCAAAGAGAGCCAGCTCGAGGTGGTGGGAGAGCTGTCCGATAGCCAGGTGCTCAAACTGCTCGAAGAGATGGGCTCCGACGAGCGGGCGGATTTGTTCAACCGGCTTGGGGAAGACCGTCGCGAAGCGCTGTTGCGTCGTATGGCGCACCAGGAGCGCGAGGATCTCAAGCGCTTGGCGAGCTATGAAGAGGGCACTGCCGGCGCCATCATGACCTCTGACTATGTTGCCATAGCCAGTGGCATGACGGTGTCACAAGCAATGATGCGCGTGCGCCAAACCGCCCCTGATGCGGAAACGGTCTACCAGCTTTACGTGCTGGATAATGATGGCCATCTGATCGGCACCATGTCGCTGCGTCAACTGATGGTCGCGCGCCCTGGGGCGTTGGTGGATGACATCATGATCAAAGATGTCATCAAAATCCCTGTGGATAAAGCGCAGGAGGAGGTGGCGAGAATTGTGGCTCGGTATGACTTACTGGCGCTGCCCGTGGTTGATGCCGATGGCCGTATGGTAGGCATCGTGACTCACGATGATGCCATGGATGTTGCTGAGTCAGAGGCCACCGAAGATATCCACAAAGGGATGTCCATCGGTCAGCTAGAGGATGGCGTGAGCCGGGTACCGCTGTGGAGTCTTTACCGCAAACGCGTGTTTTGGCTGGTCTTACTGGTCTTTGCCAACCTTTTTTCGGGGGCTGGTATCGCTTATTTCGAGGAGACCATTGCTGCTCAGGTGGCGCTGGTATTTTTCTTACCGCTGCTGATCGGTAGCGGCGGTAATGCCGGTGCGCAGGCCGCCACGCTGATGGTGCGCGGCATGGCCACCGGCGACGTAGGCGTGAAGGATTGGAGCAAGATGCTGGGGCGTGAGCTGTTGGTGGCTGGTTCATTGGGTTTGACCATGGCCATTGCCGTCGCCCCCATTGGGATTTTTCGTGGCGGGGAAGCGGTGGCCATCATCGTGGTGCTCAGCATGGTGACCATCGTGCTGTTTGGCAGCTTGATCGGCATGTGCTTGCCGTTCGTTTTGGAGCGCTTCAAAGTAGACCCCGCGACGGCCTCGGCTCCGCTGGTGACCACGCTGATCGACGCCACCGGCGTACTGATTTACTTCAGTATTGCAACGGCCATACTTGCCGGCGTCTGACCTGGGTTAGGGTAGCCTAGCGCATGGCGCTGCTGGCCGCCCGGGTGATGAACATGACCTCCACATGACCCAGCCACTCGATGTCGCTGGCGAGCGCCTTGAGCTGGCTCGCCAAACACTGAGGCGGCTGGTGAACGGCGTCGCCAATAATCAGCGATACCGATACCTTATCTTCTAAGTAGTGGAGCTGTAGCTCGTTCAGCGTGCGCCATACCGGATGTTTGTACCAGCGCTCGTTCAGCGCCGCTTCCACTTCTGGACGCAGCGGCAGGCCGGGCAAGCGGCTGGGGTCGCCTTCACCGGCGTCATCTTCTGGGTCAACGTGGAAGATAACATCTGTGAGCAAAGGAAACTCGTGGCGCAAACGGCGGCTCACTTCATTACCGATTTCATGAGCTTCCGAGACGGTAATTTTAGGCCCCACCACCACATGCAGGTCGACCATCACCCAACCTGCCGATTGACGGGTGCGCAGGTCGTGCACGCTATCCACGCCGGGGACGCTACACGCCACGTCATGCATCTGCTGCTGTACTGTTTCGGGGAGTGCGGTGTCGACCAGTTCGCGAGCGGACTCCCACAACAGGTCTAAACCCACTTTACCGACCATCAGGCCAACGATAATGGCGGCCACAGCATCTAGCCAGCCCAAGCCAAACTGTGCGCCTACTAAAGCCACCAGCACCACGGCGGTTGAAAGTGCGTCGCTGCGCGAGTGCCAAGCGTTGGCTTCTAAAAGCTTGGATTTCAAGCGATTCGCGACCCGCATGGTGTAGCGAAAAATCCACTCTTTGCTAATCAGTGCCAGTATGGCGATGACGATCGCAAGCGCCCCCGGGGCGCCCACTTCTGTGCCGCTCAACAGGCGATCCACGCTTGACCACGCAATACCCCCCGCCACGAAGATTAGGACGCTGCCTAATAGCAGCGTGGTGAGGGTTTCGATTCGGCCATGGCCGTAGTGGTGATCGTTATCTGGCTCCTGGCGGCCATAGTGAATGGCTGCCAGCACGAACCCATCGGTCACAAGATCAGAGAGCGAATGGATACCATCGGCAATCAGCGCAGCAGAGCCGACAAAAAAACCAACGGCGACTTTGATAATGCTCAGCAAACCGTCCAGCCAAGCGCCGATATAGGTTACGCGCTTAGCCTCTTGGCTATCTAACTCGCGATTGGGAACCACTGGCGTTTTTACGGTCTGAGTCATGAGGTACCTGCAGGGACGCACACTTCTAATAGGCGCCTATTGTAGCTTACCGTTGCATAAGCTCTATACCTTCTTATGAATTTGCGCGCTTCACCGGTGCGGACAATGAATGGCTGGATGTGTATCCTAAGCGCCGCTGCAGGTGCTTACACATCATTTAATGACGTAATACAGACAGGATGACCTATGGATTGGCTCCAAGTGGTGGTATTGGCGGTGGTGCAAGGGCTCACTGAATTCCTTCCTATTTCTAGCTCTGCCCACCTCATTTTGGTGCCGGTGCTGACCACCTGGGAAGATCAAGGTCTTGCCTTCGATGTCGCCCTGCATTTAGGCAGTTTAAGTGCCGTGGTGATCTATTTTCGCCAGGAAATTTGGCAAATGATCGCCAGCAGCCTCACGGCGGTAAGAGGCAGCGGCGTCAATGAGGATGCGCGTCTAGCGTTTTGGGTAGTCGTGGCCACCTTGCAGGTGTGCATCGTCGGCTTTCTCCTCCATGACCTGATCGCAGGCTACATGCGCTCGACGCTGATCATCGGCCTTAGCCTGATAGGGTTCGGCTTACTGCTAGGCTACGCCGACTGGAAAATGCGCGGTACCCGCAGCGAGTATCAGTTGACGCTAAAAGACGCACTGATCATCGGCGGCGCTCAGGTATTAGCGCTGATCCCCGGTACGTCGCGCTCGGGGATCACGATGACCGCGGCGCTGATGGTTGGCATGAATCGAGAAGGCGCCGCGCGCTTCTCGTTTTTGCTCTCGATTCCCGTCATCGTGCTCGCCGGTGGCCTCGAAGCGGTGAATCTCGTCAAAGCGCCTCACTCGATCGACGTACCCGCTATGCTAATAGGGGTGCTTTTATCGGGTATCAGCGCCTTCGTGTGTATTCACTACTTTCTCGTCGTAATCAAAAAGCTGGGGATGCAGCCGTTCGTGGTATACCGCGTGCTGTTTGGTGCCTGGCTACTCTGGTTTTTTCATTTCTAACCCGCGCGTTCAATGAAGGACATCGGATGAAAGGCTATCAAACTGCGTGTAAGCGACTGGGCGTCGTGGCGCTGGTGGGCGTTTTGCTGGCGGGCTGTTCAGAAAATGATCGGCCGCTGGAGTCACCAGTGCGCTTTGAAGGCGGTATTTTTGGCACCTATTATCAAATTACTCTGGTCGACCCGCTGACGCAGGGCGAAGCCAATGCTTTGGAAGAGGGCATATTGGCCGAGATGGAAGACGTTGACCAAGCGATGTCGACCTACCGTGACGATTCAGAACTAGTCGCCTTTAACGACGCGCCGCTCAACGAGTGGCAGCCGCTCTCTAACGAGCTGATCGAAGTGCTGGCGATAAGCCGCTCGGTGTCGGAAGCAAGCAAAGGGGCGTTTGATATCACCATTGGCGATGTGGTGAATCTATGGAGCTTTGGTCCCGAGGCACGTCCCGAAGAGGTGCCTAGCGAGGCCGAGTTAAGCGAGCGCATGGCCACGATTGGGTTCGATGCAGTCGAGGTGGATACCCAGCGGATGCAGGCGCGTCGCCTGCGGGATGTATTTGCCGATCTCTCTGGCGTCGCCAAAGGCCACGCTACCGATCGCGTGGCGGCGTATCTGGATCAGCAGGGCATCGATAATTACCTGGTCAATATCGGTGGCGGGCTGATTGCCCGTGGTTACCGGGACATCGAAGATCAAACGCCTTGGCGTGTCGGCATTGAAGTGCCGCAAAGCGGGGTACCGGAAGCGCAACATGTGATTGCGTTGGAGGGCATGTCGGTGGCTACCTCCGGTGATTACCGTAACTACTTTGAAGTCGATGGTGAGCGTTTCTCGCATCTTCTGGATCCGCGAACCGGTCAGCCCATCAAGCATCGGCTAGCGTCGGTATCGGTGTTCCACCCCTCCAATGCCTGGGCCGATGCTTGGGCCACGGCGCTCACCGTCGTGGGGAGCGAGCAGGGTATGCAGCTGGCCGTCGAAAACAACCTCAATATTTTGATGTTAGTACGTGAGGGGGAGCGTTGGCGTAGCTTGGCTAGCCCCGCCTTCGTCAACTATTTCGGTGATGCGCTGATCGATGAACTGGGCATCGAGCCTTGGACGGCCTCCTCAGCGAATCGCCAAATGCAAACAGGTGAATAACATGCACGACCTCGATATCGTCATCTTAGCCGCAGGTAAAGGCACACGGATGCGCTCTCAGTTGCCCAAAGTACTGCACACGCTAGCGGGTAAGCCCATGGTAGAGCACGTACTGGCAACGGCCAGTGGTCTGAACCCGAGTCGTACCCACGTGGTGATTGGCCATGGTGCTGACCAACTTCGCGACGCGTTGGCGGAGTATGATGTCTCGTTTGCACTGCAAGAAGAGCAAAAAGGCACCGGACATGCGGTGGCTCAGGCGCAGCCTCAGTTGGGCAGCGGTATCGTGTTGGTACTGTATGGCGACGTGCCGCTAATTCGTCGCGATACGTTGGCCGACCTGCTGGCCAAGGTGGATGAGCAGCACATGGGCCTGCTCACCGTCACGCTGGAAGACCCCAGTGGCTATGGGCGTATCGTGCGCGATGCCGAGGGCCACGCCGTGGCGATCGTCGAGCAGAAAGATGCTCATGAGGAGCAGCTGGCGATTAACGAGTGCAACACCGGCATTATGGCCATGACCAGTGCCCAGTTGAAGCGCTGGTTGCCCCAGCTATCAGCGGAAAATGCCCAGGGCGAGTACTACCTGACGGACGTTATCGCCATGGCAGCCAGCGAAGGCGTCAAGGTCGCCACGGCGCAGCCTCATAACGCCACCGAGGTAGAGGGGGTCAATAACCGCTCGCAAATGGCCCGCTTGGAGCGTGCTTACCAGCAGCAGACGGCAGAGACGCTCATGGCCCAAGGCGTTGCCTTGGCTGACCCAGCGAGAATTGATGTGCGCGGTAAGCTTACCTGCGGCCACGACGTCTTCATCGACGTAGGCTGTGTTTTTGAAGGGGACGTCGAACTTGGCGAAGGCGTGCGGGTAGGCCCCTACTGCATTATCAAAAACAGCACCATTGGCGCAGAGAGTGAGATTCACAGCCACAGCGTCATCGACACGGCCGTGGCGGCGGGTCTTAACCAGGTCGGCCCCTACGCACGGCTGCGTCCTGGCACGCGCTTAGCCGTGAAAGCCAAGGTGGGCAATTTTGTCGAAACCAAAAATGCCGACGTGGGTGAAGGTAGTAAAATCAACCATTTAAGCTACGTGGGTGATGCGCGCCTGGGGCGCGATGTGAACGTGGGCGCGGGCACCATTACCTGCAACTACGATGGCGTGAACAAACATCGCACCGAAATTGGCGATAACGCCTTCATCGGCTCCAACACTGCCTTAGTGGCACCTGTCACGGTAGGTAAGGGTGCCACTGTGGGCGCTGGTTCCACGATTGCAAAAGATGTGACTGAGTATGCATTAGCGGTCACCCGCAGCCGGCAGCTAGAGAAGCCCGACTGGCCGCGCCCGGTTAAAAAGGTTAAATAAACGTATTAGCACGTTGGATTACACGGCGTGAGAGCGCCTTAGGAGAACAAGTTATGTGTGGCATCGTCGCGGCGGTTGCGCAGCGTAATGTGCAGGGAATCTTGTTGGAAGGGCTGAAACGCTTGGAGTATCGCGGATACGATTCTTCTGGCATGACGGTGCTTAACAGCGGTGTGTTAACGCGTCACCGGGCTTTGGGCAAAGTCGCGGCACTCGCTGAACAGTTGGACGCCGCCGCGCTGCCAGGCAACAGCGGTATCGCGCACACGCGCTGGGCCACCCACGGCAAACCCTCCGAGGCCAATGCCCATCCGCACCACAGCAGCGATAACGTCGCCGTGGTGCATAACGGCATTATCGAAAACTACGAGCAGATTAAAGAGACGCTGCAAGGCAGCGGTTACACGTTCACTTCGGAAACCGATACCGAGGTGATTGCCCATTTGCTGGCGGACAAACTCGCTACGGGCAAGACGCTGTTTGATGCGACACAAGAGATTGTTAGTGGCTTGGGCGGTGCCTACGCCCTGGGGGTAATGAGTGCGGCCGAGCCTGGCGTGGTCGTGGGCGCACGCCAAGGCAGCCCCTTGGTGGTAGGTGTTGGTATTGATGAAGCCTTTTTAGCCTCTGATCCGCTGGCGCTGCTTCAAGTGACCGACCGCTTTATCTATCTGGAAGAGGGCGATTTAGTCGAGCTGCGAGAGCATGGAGTGATTCGCATTGTTGATCGCCAAGGCAATGACGTTGAGCGCCCTATCCATACCTTTGAACATGGCGACGGTGCGGCTAGCAAAGGCGAATATCGTCATTACATGCTCAAAGAGATTTTTGAGCAGCCCGCCGTTATTAGTGCCACGCTGGAAGGGCGTTTAAGTAGCCACGGCGTGTTGGTAGAGAGTTTTGGGCCGGATGCGCTGGCGCTGTTCCAGAAAACGCGTCATGTACATATTATAGCCTGTGGCACCAGCTACCATGCAGGCATGGTCGCGCGTTACTGGTTGGAGCGCTATGCTGGGGTGCCGGTACAGGTCGAAGTGGCGTCGGAATATCGCTACCGCCACCCGGTGGTGCCGGAAGGCACGTTATTCGTCACCCTCTCTCAGTCTGGGGAAACCGCCGATACGTTGGCAGCGCTGCGGTTTGCCAAAACCCTGGGCTATGTCGGCACGCTGGCAATCTGCAACGTGCCCGGCAGTTCGCTGGTGCGCGAATCGGATATGTCGCTGATGACCCGCGCTGGCCCCGAAATTGGTGTGGCCTCGACTAAAGCCTTTACCACCCAGTTGATCGCACTGCTGCTGCTGACGCTTTCCGTCAGTAAAGCAAAAGGCCAGCCAGAGCAGCCAGAGATCATTGGCGCCCTGCAGGCACTGCCCGCGCTCTGTCAGCAGGTGCTGGGTCTCGATCGGCAGATCGAAGTGCTTTCTCAGGCATTTGCAGAGAAGCATCACGCGCTCTTCCTGGGTCGTGGGGCGCACTACCCCATTGCTTTAGAAGGCGCGCTGAAGCTCAAGGAGATTTCCTATATCCATGCGGAAGCCTATCCTGCCGGGGAGCTTAAGCACGGCCCGCTGGCATTGGTGGATAGCGAGATGCCGGTAATTTCAGTTGCCCCGAATGATGATCTGCTCGAAAAACTGAAATCCAACCTCCAAGAAGTGCGCGCCCGCGGCGGCCAGCTGTTTGTGTTTGCCGATCAAAAGGTGGGAATCAGCTCTCAAGATGATATCCGTGTGTTGGAACTTCCTGAAGTACACGAAGCACTGGCACCACTGCTCTACACTCTACCGTTGCAGCTGCTGAGCTATCACGTAGCGGTGCTCAAAGGCACCGATGTGGATCAACCGCGTAACCTTGCCAAGAGTGTGACCGTCGAATAAGTGCCGTGTCACAATTAATTGCAGTTGGATGAATAAAGCGCTTTACAAGATGCGGCAAATAGCCGCATCTTATGCGCCATCGCTGCGTTGCAGCACATAGTTAGTGTGCTTATTATCGTGGCGGTATTCTCTAACCCTGCCAGGATCACGCTGCTATGAAACCACCTAACGTCCTTGCAACTCGGCATCCCGCTTGCCGCGTTGCTTGGTTGTTGACCGCACTCTGCCTCTTCGCTTTTCCTTCTCTTGCTTTTGCTGCTGCTGGCCCCCTCGATCTCACCACCTCACTTGCCGGTATTGCCTCCGTGACCATTTTCATTCTGGCCTATGCCCTGGTCATGAGTGAAGAAATCATCCACATGCGTAAATCCAAACCGGTTCTGGTGGCTGCTGGCCTGATCTGGGCCATGGTCGCGTGGGTCTACGTACAAGCAGGTATGCCCCATGAGGCAGAGAGCGCCTTCAAAGAGACGCTGCTCGAGTATACCGAGCTGCTGCTGTTCCTCCTGGTGGCGATGACGTACATCAACGCCATGGAAGAGCGTCGTGTGTTCGATGCACTGCGTGCGTGGCTGGTGCGCAAGGGGTTTAGCTACCGGAGCCTATTCTGGATTACCGGCTGTTTGGCGTTCGGTATTTCGTCCATCGCCAACAACATGACGACTGCCATGCTGATGTGTGCGGTGGTGCTAAAGGTCGCCGAGGGGGATAACAAGTTTATCAGCCTCTGCTGTGTCAACGTGGTGGTGGCCTCCAACGCCGGTGGTGCGTTCAGCCCGTTTGGCGATATCACCACACTGATGGTGTGGCAAGCCGGTCAGGTGCCTTTCGAAGGCTTCTTTGCACTGTTGGTACCTGCCATCGTGAATTTCATGGTGCCTGCGGTGATCATGAACTTTTTCATCGTCAATCGTCAGCCCGCTGCGCTCACCGAGAACGTATGGTTGAAGCGGGGCGCTCGGCGCATCATCGTACTGTTCTTGATCACCGTGGCGATCTCGGTGCTGTGCCACTCGATTCTGTACCTGCCGCCCGCTATGGGCATGATGTTTGGTCTAGGCCTGCTGCAATTCTTTGGCTATTACCTGCGTCGCAGTTTGCCCCGTTCGCTGGAGCGCAAACGTGAGCGTTACTCCCGCCGCGGAGATTGGAAAAAGCTGGAGCAGCTAGGCAGCGTGGTGCCGTTCGATATCTTCAGCCGTATCGCCCGCTCCGAGTGGGACACGCTGCTGTTCTTCTACGGGGTGGTGATGTGTGTGGGTGGCCTGGGGTTCATGGGCTATCTCAGCCTGCTTTCGGAAACGCTTTACGGCGGCTGGGACCCGGTGTGGGCCAACGTGGTGCTGGGGCTGATCTCAGCGGTGGTGGATAACATTCCAGTGATGTTCGCCGTGCTCTCCATGGCGCCGGATATGTCGGAAGGCAACTGGCTGCTGATCACTCTGACAGCCGGTGTGGGGGGCAGCCTGCTCTCCATGGGATCGGCTGCCGGGGTAGCGCTGATGGGGCAAGCCCGTGGTATCTACACGTTTGCGGTGCATTTGCGCTGGGTGCCCGCTATTTTGTTAGGTTACGTAGCCAGTATCGTGACACACCTGCTGATCAACGCCAGTCTTTTCTAAGGCGGTTGGCTATCCTGCCTAGCCGCTTGGTTAGGCAGGCCAATAAAAACGCCCCTTATCGTTGGATAAGGGCGTTTCGTTAGGAGCTTATATGTCGACAGGCGGCGTGGCATTTAAGACTACGCGCCTTGGTGGCTTATAAGTCGTGGCCGGTAATGACTTGGCAGATATCGGCGAAGCTGCGTGCCATGGGAACCACCGTCGTGGGTGGTTGGGTATTCAAACGACTACCCATGGCCGACTGGATATCAGTGGCAGAAATGATGCCTCTTACGCTGAGCTCCTGGTTTGGCTTGCGCTCGGTAATCAACAGATGCTGCTCGGTAAAGCTTTCCATTGATAACACGAGGTCTTCGATGGTGAGCGATGCCAGCTGCTCCAGCGGCATGGCGCTGAGTTTTTCCCAGGGCGTCATGATCATCGCGGCGGTGACTTCCGAACGCTCAAGATTGCGCTGCTGCATCGCCAAGTTGATGCGCCGAGTGCCAATCACCTCTTTGGCGGTGAGCACGCCAATGCAGTGAGCCTGCTTGTCCATGACAAACAGCAGACGAACACCGCCGTGACGCATTTTAAGGTGGGCGTCATCAATCGGAGTGTCTCCGGCAATAGACTGCGGCATGACCTGGGTAAAATCGGTCAGTACGGTCATTGCCGGGCTGTCCGGGGTGAGCTGCTTGGGTGCCGGAGTGGTGAGTAGCGGGGTAGCACCGAATTGAACAAGCGGCTTATGAGAATGCAGTGTTTGGTTCATCGAGGGGTACCTCCGTGGTTGTGAAGAAGCAGGTCATTCACCACGCGCCTGCTTTGTACCTTCACATTTGCACGGAATTCTTATCACAATCTTAAGACATCCCTTGTGTTACATTTTTTCTCATTTTTTTGCCTGGCGCTGAGTCAGCGCATCTCTCGCTAATACTGCCCTGATGCGTAGGCCATTACCGGGAGCATCTTCGAGTCGTAGCAAGCCTTCATGGCGCTTTACTAGGCGCTCGACGATGGATAACCCTAGCCCTGCTCCCGCCCCTGGGCCTGCGCGCTGAAAACGTTCTACTACCTGACTGCGCTCGTGAACCGGTATGCCTGGCCCTTGGTCATCGACCATGATCGTAATGCCCTGGGAAGCGGCTTCGAGGGTCACCGTCACGATGCTCTGAGCCGGGGAGTGTTGCATGGCATTGCCGACCAAATTCTGTATGAGTGTTTCGATGGCACCAGGCTCCTCTTCCATCGTCCAGTCGGCTTGATCATCGGCATTGAGCAGCAGCTGTTGTTGGCGCTCTGCCGCCAGTGGCGAAAGCTTGGCCAGGGTTTCTCGGGTTTCCAGCAGCACGTTGGCATGGCGCAGTTCAGGCAACGGTTCCTCTTCGGGGTCTAGGCGCGCTAGGGTGAGTAACTGGGACACTAGACGCGTCGAGCGAGCGACACCGCTACGCAAGTAGTGCAGCGACGCTTCACGATCTTCGGCGTTATCGGCCGCTAACGCATTCTGGGCGTGAAGATCCAGCACCGCCAGTGGGGTACGCAGCTCGTGGGCGGCATCGGCAATGAAGCGTTTCTCGCGCACACGCAGCTGGCGCAGCCGCTCTAAGAGCCGGTTCAACGCCCCGGCAATAGTGCCTAGCTCCTGGGGCAGCGGATAGAGTGTTAGCGGCTGTAGGTTATGTGGGTCGCGATTACGGATCTGTTCCGCCATGCGGGAAAGGGGCGCCAGCCCCCAGCCGATGGACCACCATAGCAGCAGCGTTAAGAAAGGTAAGCCGATCAGGTCTGGCAGCAGCGTGCGAAGCGCCACGGCGCTGATCAGCTCGCCGCGCACGTCCTCGCGCTCGCTGACCACCACGCGTTTGGGGCTGTTGGGAATATCCAGGACGTACACGCGCCACTCGTACTCGTCCACCGTGATCGTCGAGTAGCCAGCCGGTTGCTGAGCCAGCGGCGTGCTCGGTCCGCTGGCAGAGCGTAGTAGCAGACGATCCTCTTCCCACAATTGAAAGGCGAGTTCACGCAGGGTGTCAGCTGTCGCAGAGGTAACACGTTGGTGGGGGGCCGATAGGGCTTTTTCTAGGCTACTAATCAGCAATGACTGTTCGTATTCGGGCAAAGGGGCTTGAAGTAGTCCCTCTAGCAACACGGCATTTTGCGCCAAGCTCCTATCATGCAACGCCTCGATTTCGCGAGCGGCATAGCGATAGCTGATATAGCCAATGATCAGCATGCTAATGCCAAAGACGAGTAGGACGAGGCCTAACGTGCGACGGCGAATGGAGGTCATGGAGCTACCAGCTCGGGTTTATCCATGACATAACCAATCCCTCGTACCGTTCGCACCACATCGGGAAATAGCTTGCGCCTTAAATGATGGATATGAACTTCAATGGCGTTGCTCTCTACCTCCTCTTCCCACCCATAAATCAATCGAGTGAGCGTATCGCGGGTGAAAACACGTCCTGGATGACTCATAAACTCTTGAAGCAACGCGAGTTCACGACGTGACAGGGGAACCGTCTGGTGTTGATAGGTCACGATCAATGATTGAGGATCCAAGCTAATGCCGCGAAATCTCAACACGTCATTCGTGTGGCCTTGGCTACGACGTAGCAGGGCGCGTAAACGTGCCTTGAGTTCATCCACCTCAAATGGCTTGGTGAGATAGTCATCGGCGCCTGAATCGAGTCCTTCAATGCGATGATCCACGGCATCACGGGCAGTGAGTACTAAAATGGGCACGTGATTGCCGTGACGTCTAATCGTCCGTAATACCTCTATACCATCCACGTTGGGTAAACCGAGATCGAGTATGACGGCATCAAAGGGTTCGCTTTGGAGTGCGTTGAGCGCACTCTCTCCATCGGTAAGATGATCCACCGTATAGTGTTCGGGTTTTAGGGCGATGCGAATTCCCGATGCTAAGCTGGGGTCGTCTTCTACTAATAACAGGCGCATAACGTAGGGGGACCCTCCTTGACTCATAGGGGCTTTTTCATATTACCCGGTTATCTAACATGACACGTCGTTCGCCACTCAGCCACCTTGTCGTTCGGCCCTGCTCCGACCACCGTCGGCGCGAGGCGCTGCTGCATTTGGCAGCCGTTCATAACTCTACCCAGCAGGCGGATTTGCAGCACGCCCTGACCACGGCCCGCTCGGCCGATTGGCGAGGCCTATGGGTGGCCATGGCGGGCGAGCATATTCTCGCGGCTGCTTGGGTGCAGCCGCTGTCGAGCCAAACGGCGCAGCTATGGTTGCCCAGGCACGTCGATGCCGCGCTGCCCTTGTTAAACGCCCTACGAGAGTGGATAAGGCGCGAACCCATCGCGTTGTGCCATGTGGTGCTACCCGCGCCGTGGGACGCATGGGAAAGAACGCTGGTTCATGGCGGAATGCGGGCCATGGCCACGCTGGAGCATCGGGTATGGACATGCCGAACTTCCGTTGCTCCCCAGCCATCGCTGGGGTTACGTCCGTTTACGATGTTTCCTCTGGCTGAACAGCATGCGCTGTTGGCGCGGGTGGGGGAAGCGTCGTTGGATTGCCCAGCGCTGCGCGATGCACTGCCCGTGACGACTTTGCTGGCGGGGTTCCAGGCTCAGGCGGGGTCGTCTCAACCATCGCATTGGTTTGGGTTGACGTACCAGCAGCGAGAGGTGGGGGTATTGTTACTGGGCACCTCTTCCTCACACTGGAGCCTGCAACTGATGGGGCTGGTGCCCGAATGGCGGGGCCAAGGGCTGGGGAGAGCCATCATCGGCCATGCGCAAACGTTGGCCGCCGAGGCTGGGGCGCAGAGCCTGAGCTTAACGGTCGATGCGCAAAACACACCCGCACGGCGTGTATATGACCACACAGGCTTCGAACTACGGGGGCGCGAGCGCCTGTTAGGGTGGTATTGAAGTCGTTTTCAGCGGTCGCAACGAATGAGCGCCATTACCGTGGGTTGAATTGCCGCGCTTAGTAGCATTTTCTTACCCTTTATGTTCTCGGTATACTAACTCCATACGTATGTCTTGGCGTCTGGGTTGCCAAAGTAGATAGTGGTATTGCTGCATCAGGGGCAAGTGCGGCGTCTCCAAGCGCTAGGTATCAAGCATAAGCACTAATTTTGAAGCACTAAGCTTTTATTAAATAAAACTTAAGAGGTGGTGAGAGTGAAATCTAAGCTGATCATGAGCGGGCTGGCGGCCCTCGGCGTCATGGCAGGCACATCCGGTGCTTATGCCCAAGATGCAGCGCGTGACGCAATCGCTGAGCGCCTAGCGCCGGTAGGACAACTCTGCCTTCAAGGCCAAGACTGTGGTACGGCGGCAGCTCCGGCCGCGGCCAGCAGTGGCGGTGGTGGTGAAATTGACGGTGCCGGTATTTACAACAACGTCTGTATGGCGTGCCACGAAACGGGTGCCGCTGGAGCACCGGTGCGCGGTGACGAAGCGGCCTGGGCTGAGCGTACTGAGCAAGGTTTTGCCACGCTGCTAGACCACGCCATTAATGGTATTGGCGCAATGCCTGCCCGTGGCGGCAACCCCAACTTGTCAGACGAAGAAATGGAAGCGGTGACAGCGTATATGGTCGAGCCTGTCATGGAAGTTCCTGAGCTAGGTGGCGGTGATGAAGGCGCGGCTGCCGAAGCAACTGACGAGAGTAGTAGCGACGAGATGGCGACGGCAGATGCTGTGGCCAGCGAAGATGAAGCAGTCGCCAGTGAAGAAGACGCTTCCAGCGGTGGCAGCGGTTTAGACGGTGAAGCGCTTTACGCCAGTGTGGGCTGTGTGGCGTGTCACGCCGCTGGCGTGGCGGGTGCACCGAAGATTGGCGACGCTGAAGCTTGGGGCCCGCGTATTGAGCAGGGTACCGATGCACTCTACCAAAGCGTCTTCAACGGTAAAGGCGTGATGCCGCCGCGTGGTGGTAGCAGCGCTTCCGATGAAGAGATTATGGCCGTGGTTGATTACATGGTCTCACAAGTACAGTAAGCGTTAGCAGCCCGCTCTCATGGGGTGGGGAGGCCAGGCGTTATAAAATATCCACAGGTGGGTGCTCCAAACCCTCTGTGGATATTTTTTTGCGCGATACATAGCGCTTGCTCAGCACGCTTATCCCAGCAGCGAGCGCAGCCCAGCAATGGCATCCTTGCCGCGTGCCTGCTTTTTCTCCGGGTCCTCTTTATCAGCGCGGCCCTCCCACTCCAAATCATCCGCGGGCAGCTCATCCAAAAAGCGGCTGGGTTGGCAGTCCATCAGCTCGCCATAGGCCTTGCGCTGGCGCGCCAGGGTCAGCGTTAGCGTGCGTCGGGCGCGGGTAATGCCCACGTAGGCTAAACGCCGTTCTTCTTCCACGGTACCCATCTCGATGGCGTTACGGTGGGGCAGCAGATCCTCCTCCAGGCCCATCAAGTAAACGTGGGGGAACTCTAGCCCTTTCGAGGCGTGCATGGTGAGCAGCTGCACCCGGTCAGAGTCATCCTCTTCGGCCTGTTGCTCCAAAATATCCCGCAGCACTAAGCGTGAAATGGCCGCTTCTACGCCGTCGGTTTCTGTTGCGGTAGAGTCATCTGCGTCTTCCGGGTCGCGGTTCAGCGACTTCTCCAACTGATCAATCAATATCCATACGTTGGCCATGCGGCGCTCGGCAATGGTCGGGGCGCTGGCGTTCTGGTACAGCCACGCCTCGTAATCCATATCTCTCAGCATGTCGCGTATCGCGGCAATGGCATCGCCCTGGTCCATCCGTTTGCGCACGCCATCGATGAAGTGCGTAAAGCGCGACAGCCGCTCCACGGCGCGGGTGGGCAGCGTTTGTTCCAGGCCCAGCTCGTGGCAGGCGGAAAACAGCGAAATGGAGCGCTCGGTGGCGTAGTTGGCGAGCTTTTCCAGCGTACCGGGGCCAATTTCACGCCGGGGCACGTTGACGATGCGCAAAAAGGCGTTGTCATCGGCGGGGTTGATCAAAAGCCGCAGGTACGCCATGGCGTCCTTGATCTCGTTACGCGAGAAAAACGACGTGCCGCCGGAGAGCTTGTACGGAATCTGGTAGTGCTGCAGCTTCAGCTCCAGCAGCCGCGCCTGAAAGTTGCCTCGGTAAAGCACCGCAAAATCGCGCCACTCGGCTTTTTCCTTGATGCGCCGAGTGAGCATCTCGCTGGCCACTCGCTCGGCTTCGGCCTCCTCATGGCGGTTCACCACCACGCGAATCGGCGCGCCGTCGCCCATCTCCGACCACAGGGTTTTGTCGTAGACGTGGGGGTTATTGGCAATCAGCGTGTTGGCGGCGCGCAGTATCGTGCCGGTAGAGCGGTAATTCTGCTCCAGCTTGATGACCTTCAAGCGCGGGAAATCCTCCCCCAGGGTGACCAGGTTTTCCGGCCGAGCTCCCCGCCAGGCGTAAATCGACTGGTCGTCGTCGCCGACCACGGTAAAGGTGGCGCGTTCGGCCATCAGCAGCTTCACCAGCAGGTACTGGGAAACGTTGGTGTCCTGGTACTCATCCACCAGCATGTAGTGGATTTTGCGCCGCCAGCGGGCCAGCGCTTCCGGGTCACGCTGCAAGAGCACTACGGGCAGCAGAATCAGGTCGTCGAAATCCACCGCGTTGTAGGCTTTCAGGTGGCGAACGTAGGCTTCGTACACCCGTGCCGCGAAATGCTCGTCGTCATCGGCAGCAAACGAAAGCGCATCCCCGGGCAGCACCAGGTCGTTCTTCCACTGGGAAATCTTGGCCTGAACGGCGTTGATCTGCTCGGCATCGACCTGAGCGTCTTTATTCATCAAGTCCCGCAGCAGCGCCTTGGCGTCTTCCGGGTCGAACAGCGAAAACCCCGGCTTGTAGCCCAAGGTCTTTAGCTCGCCGCGAATGATGTTGAGCCCCAGGTTGTGAAACGTCGAAACCGTTAGCCCGTGGCCCTCTTTGCCCTTCAGCATCTGGCCCACCCGCTCTTTCATCTCCCGGGCGGCCTTGTTGGTAAAGGTCACCGCGGCGATCCGGCGGGCGCTCATGCCGCACTCTTGCACGAGGTAGGCAATCTTGGTGGTGATCACGCTGGTTTTGCCCGACCCCGCGCCCGCCAGTACCAGGCAGGGGCCATCGATATAGCGCACCGCTTCTTGCTGGCGTGGGTTGAGCCCTTTGATACGGCTAAGAATGCTCTTTGGCGGTTGGGGCGTCATGGCGAAGGGTGACCTCTACAAGTGTTTCGGGGCAATTTCTATTACAATCAGCAGCGCTGACGAAGGCGCAGCAGGCTAATACAGCAGGTAACTCATAGGCAGGTGGTGATGTTTGAAGTAGCGCTATTCGAGCCGCGCATGGCTCCCAATACGGGCAACATTATGCGCCTAGTGGCGAACAACGGCTGCCGTCTCCATTTGATCGAGCCGCTGGGCTTTGATCTCGAAGAGAAAAAGCTACGTCGCGCTGGGCTAGACTACCGCGACCTTGCCAACGTGACGCGCCATGCGGATTTTACGGCGTTTTACACCGCCATGCAGGGGCGTACTATCTGGGCGATTACCACCAAAGGCACCCGTGCCCACAGCGACGCGGCTTTTGCGCCGGGAGACGTGCTGCTGTTCGGCTCAGAAACCGCCGGGCTCTCCCCGGAGGTGCACGCTATGCTGCCGGCTGAGCAGAAACTGCGCATCCCCATGCAGCCCAATAACCGTAGTTTGAATCTTTCCAACGCGGTCGCCGTGGTGAGCTATGAAGCGTGGCGCCAGCAAGGCTATGCTGGCGCATTAGGCAGCGAGTAACAGGCAAGACTAGCCAGCGATGCCGTAGCGGTCGCGATAAGCGCGAACGGCCTCGGCGTAAGCCAGCATTTCGCCGCCCGCGTGCTCTTCTAGATACGTCAGCACTTGCTCTAAGGTAACGATACTGACCACTGGCATGCCGTACTGGGCCTGTACTTCCTGAATAGCGCTCTGTTCGCCCTGGCCGCGCTCTTGACGGTCAAGCGCAATAATAACGCCGCCTGCGCGAGCGCCGCTTTGCTCAATCAGGCCCATCACCTCACGGATTGCGGTGCCTGCGGTGATCACATCATCAATGATCAAAATATCGCCAGAAAGCGGGGCACCCACGATGTTGCCGCCCTCGCCGTGGGTTTTGGCTTCTTTACGATTGAACGCATAAGGCATATCCCGGTCGTGGTGGTCGGCTAGGGCCGCCGCGGTGACCGCCGCCAAGGGAATGCCCTTATAGGCGGGGCCAAACAGTACATCCGCCTGCAGGCCGCTATCGACAATCGCTTGAGCGTAAAAGCGGCCTAACTTGGCCAGCGCCCGACCGGTTTGAAACAGCCCAGCATTAAAAAAGTAGGGGCTAACGCGGCCAGATTTTAGCGTAAACTCGCCAAACTTAAGTACGCCCTGTTCAATGGCAAAAGCAATGAAATCGCGCTGGTAGGGTTGTAGAGTGGTGGCCACGGCATTCCTCACTAAGCGGTAGGTTTCAATCGGCACGAAAGCAACAATAAAAGTAGGGTAAATGGCAAGTTTTACTCGCTGCCTTTACCCAAACGTCTAAACGTCGGGTATCATACAGCAGCGACGCAAAAGGGACGATTTATGAAAATTGCCAGCATCAATGTCAATGGTATACGTGATGCCGTCGACCGTGGCTTCCTGGACTGGCTGGCTCAGCAGGATGCCGACGTGGTCTGCGTGCAGAACATCAAGGCGAAAAGTTTCGAACTGGGTGACCACATCCTCTATCCGGAAGGCTACGAAGGCTACTTCCTGGATGCTGAGGAGGATGGTTTCTCCGGTGTGGCACTCTATTGCCGCAAAATCCCCAAAGCCATCATGTACGGCCTGGGGTTCCCTCAGTGCGACCACGAAGGGCGCTTTCTGCAGGCGGATTACGACCGCTTCAGTATTGCCACCTTCCTGATGCCTGATGGCAGCGACCAAAAAGCCAAACAGGCGTTTATGGAGCAGTACCAGGAGTACCTGACGAAGATGTCGCGCAAACGCCGCGAATACATCATCTGCGGTACCTGGCACATTGCCCACAAAACCATCGATTTGGCCAACTGGTCGGACAACCAGCTCACCTCGGGTTTCCGCCCGGAAGAGCGTGCCTGGATGGATCAGGTGCTTGGCCCAACAGGCTTTATCGACACCTTCCGCGAAATTAATCGCGATGCAGGCGAGTACACCTGGTGGCCAAAACTTGACCAAGACGTGCCCCGTGATCGTCAAGAAGGCTGGCGGATCGACTACCAACTGGTCGGCCCCAACTTCCGTCGTCACGTGGTGGACGCGTGGATTGATTACGATGCGACCTTCTCAGAGTTCGCACCGCTGATCGTTGAGTATGATCTAACGCTTTAAGCGTTAGCTACTTCCCGCGTCGCACCGCCAACAGGCCAGCTTACCGCTGGCCTGTTGGGTTTCAGGGCCCGAGTCATGCTGGGCTCCTTTAACCGCGAATCCCCAGCGCTTCACGCTGCTTCTCACGCAATTCATCACCGGCTTTCTCGGCCAAATCCAGCATCGCGTTCAGCTCTTTACGGTTAAACGCGCCCGCTTCCGCCGTGCCCTGTACTTCAATCAGCTCGCCGCTTTCGGTCATCACCACGTTCAGGTCGGTGTCGGCTTTGCTATCTTCGGGGTAATCCAGGTCCAGCACCGGCACGCCTTTGTAGATGCCGACTGAGATCGCGCTGACCAGCTGCTTGAAGGGGTCGCCTTTGATCTTCTTTTCTCGCTGTAGGTAGCGGAGCGCATCCACCAGCGCCACGCAGCCGCCGGTAATGGCTGCCGTGCGCGTGCCGCCATCGGCCTGAATCACATCGCAATCCACGGTGATGGTGAACTCGCCCAGCTTCTTCAAATTCACCGCCGCACGCAGGCTGCGGCCAATCAGGCGCTGAATCTCCAGCGTGCGGCCACCCTGTTTGCCACGGGTCGCTTCGCGGCCGCTGCGGGTATGAGTCGCGCGGGGCAGCATGCCGTATTCGGCAGTAATCCAGCCCTGATTTTTACCGCGCAGCCAGCGCGGCACGCCCGCTTCCACGCTCGCGTTACACAGCACCTTGGTATCGCCAAACTCCACCAGCACGGAGCCTTCCGCATGGCGGGTGTAATCACGGGTCAAGCGAATCTCACGGAGCTGGTCGGCCTCGCGACCGCTGGGGCGAACAACATCAGGACGCATAGCACCTCACATCATCTTAAAAGTGGAAAAGCCCTCTATTGTACACGTCTGAGCGTGCGCGGATGGGCCTATCGGTTAGACTGTTCGGAATCACATTGATGTAAAGGATGCATCGACTTATGGCCGCTTCCCGCCGCGTACACAGCATGACCGCCTTCGCCCGCACCGAGCAGGCCGCCCCGTTTGGCACCCTGCAGGTCGAGATTCGCTCAGTGAACCAGCGCTACCTAGAGCCGCACTTTCGCCTTCATGAAAGCCTGCGAGATTTAGAACCTGTGCTGCGCGAAGCGCTACGCACGCGCCTGGCCCGAGGTAAGGTTGAGTGCAGCGTACGCTTCGAGAGCGCCGACACCGCCCAAGCACCGGCCGTGAACGCCCAGCGCCTAAAAGAGATTGCCGACGCCCTGGCCGCCATTCAGCAGCAGGTGCCCAGCGCCGTGCCGCCCACTACGCTGGCGCTGCTCAACCAGCCCGGCGTGATGGAAACCCAGCACCTCGACCAAGACGCCATCAAAGCCGCCGCCAACGCGCTCTTTAACCAAGCGCTGGATGAACTGATCGACGCCCGTGCCCGGGAAGGCGAAAAACTGGCCGAGATGATCACCACTCGCCTGGACGCCGTCAGCGAGCAAGTAGCCACCGTACGCAGCCTGCTGCCGCAGATTCTGGAACGCCAACGCGCCCAGCTGCTAGAGCGCTTAGAAGTCGCCAAAACCGAACTCGATCCCCAACGCCTGGAAGCCGAGCTGGTACTGGTCGCCCAAAAAGCCGATGTGGATGAAGAACTCGACCGCCTGACCGCGCACATTGAAGAAGTGCGCCACCAGCTCGCCCAAAAAGGCCCCAAAGGCCGCCGCCTGGATTTCCTGATGCAGGAGCTTAACCGGGAAGCCAATACGCTCTCGTCAAAATCGGTGGTAGCAGAGACGACCCGCTGCGCGGTGGAGCTGAAGGTGTTGATCGAGCAGATGCGGGAGCAGATTCAAAACATAGAGTGATGTTCTTGGGTGTTTATCGTTGTTCTTTAGTTCTTTAAAAATCAAATGGTTATGTAATTTTTACAGTCACCGCGTTCATGTAAGTTCTGCCAAGTTTGGGTAGTGATGGGTAGTAGATTGGGGAGTATTTTCTCGCTATATTGTATCAGCGAGATTGTACTCCCCAATTTTTTTAAGGCAGGAAAGTGGGCAAGCTACACGACAAGACCGTCAAGAAACTGATCAAAGAGAATCCATCCGTGCGACATGCCGACGGCAATGGCCTCTACCTCATGACCCCGAAGCGCGGCGATGCCTACTGGATGCTGCGCTATACCACCCCAGCTACCAAGCTCCGGCGCGAATACACCATCGGCAAGGTGGACGACTGGTCATTGGCCGACGCCCGTGATGAGGCGGCGAAGCTGAGGTTGGCGATCAAGCGTGAGGGTGCTGACCCGGTTCAGGAGCGGCAGAAGGTCAACCAAAACCCCTTCAAAACGCTAAATGACCTGTACGCGGACTACTACGAGCTTCGCAAACGAGAAATCGCGTCCCACCATAAAGAGAAGAGCCTGTACGAGCGTGAGGTCGCCTGGCGCATCGGAAAGGTGGAACTTGAAAAGATCCGACCAGTGGATATCAGTGAAATCCTGCGGGACGTGGCCACTGGCTATGACGACAATAAGCCCCGCCCAACCCTATCAAATGATTTGATGCGCCTGCTGAGAAACCTGTTTGATCATGGCATCAAATTGGACGTCACCAGGTTCAATCCAGCCTCGCCATTCCGCCCCCGGGACGCCGGCGGGGAGGAGAAGGCCGCCAACTACCCAATGACGGAACCCGAGGTTATCGAGTTCTTCAACAAGCTCCGGGTGATTCCGGCGCAGTTCAGCCGTGAAAACTACCTGGCCTGTGCTTTGTTGATTGCGACCTGTACGAGAAAAATGGAGCTTCTGGCAGCGCCTTGGTCGGAATTCGATCTGGAGAGCCGTATCTGGTACCTGCCCGAGGAAAGGACCAAAAAGAGAAGGGCCATCGATATCCCGTTGGCGGAACCCGCCGTGGAATGGTTGAATGAACTGAAAGTACGCTCCTGTGGGAGTGATTGGGTGTTTCCAGCTCGCAGGATCAGTAAAAAGGCACGGACTCCGCATGTGTGTGAAAACACGCTGAACCATGCGCTCAAGAAGCTCTTTGAGAAAAAACTCTTCTCATTCGACAAGCGCCGCGTCCACGATCTGCGTGGCACGGCCCGGACGAAGCTAGGCAAGCTCGGTTTTGATGATAATCTGGCTCAGCGCTGCCTGAATCAGCTACCCGGCAACCGGACGGACCGGGTCTATAACAAGCATGCGTACTTTGAAGAACGAAGAGAGGCCCACGAGGCGCTCTGCGAATGGCTAGCGCCCATCGTGAGAGGGGAGGTCAGTTCTGGAGAGTAAAAGGGGCCAGATCAAGCCCCTTGCTGCTCGATCCAGGCCAACAGATCCGATAGCCGCCACGCCACCGAGTTGCAGCCCAGCTTGAGCCGTGCCGGAGCCGCTCGCTTTCGTTCCAAGGTCCACCACTGAGTCCGGCTGACACCTGTAATCGCTCGACGGTCTGACTCCCGGACCAGCCGCTCACACTGTCCAGAACGAGCCAGCAGCTTAGTGCGCAGCTCCTCCGAAGGCGGACTGAAAGTTTTGTCACTCATTCTCCGTTACCTCCGAATTTTCACTGGGAAGAGTGGGAAACTGGGATAGCCCATCAAGATCTGATAAGGAATTCAGATAGCTCCTGATGCGATCCGGCCATAAGGCGAAAAACCTTTCAAATCTGCCATTTACTTTGACTCTCAGGGTGCCCCGGCTCCTTTCATTAGTTTCCAACAGGTCTTTCTGGATCAGGAATTCGATTTCACGCATATACCGAGTAGGAAGCCCGAAAAACTGCAAGAAGTTGGCTTTCCTAACAAGTAGCTGCTTTTCACCATCCACCATTCTCTTGAATCCCTCGTAGGGTGGCTCCGCTCTGCCCTTCTCGATTGGGGCGAAGCTATGTCTCCGCGACCTCATATATTCATTGAGCTTCAACAGGATCCGGTACTCTTCCTTGTTGAATATGTGTCCTCTCGACTTTATCCAGGCGTCGGCCACTTGATGCACTGCTTGTTCAGATTCTTCCTCGGTCCAGGGCAGCAAATAGTTTCTACAGGCCAATCCAAGGGCCGTAGAGATTAACGCGAACCGCCGCATCACTCGGACAACTTGCGATGCCATCAAGGGTGTGGTCCATTGATCGGTTAGCCTCTTTACCTCCCCCTTTGCGTATATCGAGAGCTCATCCCCCCGCTCTGTTAAACATTCTATCCATGCGCGAAACAGTGTGCCGTAATAGTGCCGTGTCGCACTTTTCAGGGCGTCAACCAGCTCCTGAGCGCTGCAGAATTCGTGGAGCTCGTCAAATGCTCCGTAACGACCGAAAACCGGTATTTCGACGAGACGTGTCTCTTGCCCTGCTTTCACCTCCTTTCCCAGCCTTTGAAAAACCTCAGACAGCCAAATTTCGCCTGTACTGAGCACGAGAGTGCGCCAACAGGCTTGTCCAGCGAGCTCGCCCGTGATGGTCGCCCTCAATTTACTTGTGCCATTTACAATCTGATAGATCGCTGTATCCACGTCCTCAGGCCGTGCCAGGCCGATTTCGTCAAGGGCGAGTAGTATGTCGTTGTGTTCCGCTGAAGCAGCAGATAGGCCATTTGAAGTGGAGGCCCAACTCCGCACAAAGCTTGGAGAGCTATAGATGCTGGCTGCTATTTGAAGAAGCGTCGACTTGCCACCGCTGGAGTTACCAACGATGTGCTTGGCACCATTCTCGATTTCTGCGTGTTTGAGTAGGGGGGCAGCCAAGGCAACTCCAACACTGAAAATCGCAAGAGGGTTACCCCGGCATAGCCTTCCGACGTTGGCTTGCCACTCTTCAAGTGTCCCACTTTCCTGAAGAACGGGCGAGGCCGCTAGCTGCCCAACGAAGTGATGTTTTTCATCTGCCTCCCCGATTGTCCAGCCGCTGGTCGCAAATATCGACCCATGCCACCCAGCTCTATCAACTGTTGTTGCAGGCTGTGCCTTCGCCATTTCCTCCAGGAGGTATCGTTGCAACCTAGACCAACTTGTATTCGTTGGTTCCAGAGGGTATCCGGTATCCACCAACAACTCTCTCACCTGACGTGAGTTTTCCCCATTAAGAATTCGGGCATAGACAACTTCTTGAAGCATGACGCCATCCATATTCTTCCACTGGAGTAGCGCACCATGACCGCGCCTCTTGTCTACAAGTCGGGTTCTGGCAATAACCTCAATCCACCCGCCAACTCTCTGCCATTCTTCAGAGCTATAGCAGTAAAGCCCGGAGTCTCTCAGTTGAAATTTCATTCGTCCCTCCGTCACAACCGGTCCAGCCAGTCACGAACATCCTGAATCCGGAACCTGACGGCTCTTCCTTGCGGGCTTGGCTTTATGGGGGCAGGGAAACGACCTGCTTTCACGTACCTTCGAAGCGTGGATTGCGAAAGCTGGGTGACGGCACAAACCTCTTCATAGGTGAGCAAACGTTCATTCGTTTCGTTGAAATACTGTCGTTGCATAATCCACTCCTGGTTCGTTGTTTAACGGACAGGAGTGATTATGAATAGTCCTGAATTCACACTAGAACCGCGGAATTGGCCATTTTGGGCGCAAAGAGAAAAATTTATAACCAGCTGAATTTAAATATTATTTTTTGTTATTTGGGCGATTTCCATGTGAATCCCATCGGTTTACGGGCAAAATCTGGCGAAAATGTAAGCAATCGCTGTTGCCCGCCACCATCACGGCATCATTTTGTGACTCGGTAATGCTCATTGACTTTCACATGTGAAAGTCAATGCTTGACGTGATCAAAACAGCCTCTTAAAGAGCCTTTTCGAGGCCCTGTTATTTTACGGGGCATGCCCGTATCACACAGGGGCTCCAAAAGGTCTCTTCCAAGCCCTTTGTGAGTGCCCCGAGGAGGTACCGGGAATTGTTGTAGCGACGACAGTCAGTCCGGTTACATCAAGCCGTTGCATACCTGAGTCTTCCCAGCAAATGGGGCGGTAGGTCCCAAATAAATAACGGCGATCCACGCTTTTAGCCCATGCCACTTATGCCTTTGGGGATGGGAGCACAGCGCAGAAGTCCCAAATCAGATAGTTATGTGGAAAGGAACTGGAAAGTCCCTTGGCATTTTGTGACTTTTTCATCCCAAGTTCGCCGTTGCGCCCAAAAAGGGCAAAAGCACGGGCCACCGTAATGATCAAATCCGGTTAGCATCATTCGTGCATTCAGAGCGAGAGGAGTAAGTGAATGACGCGAATGAACAAGCAGCAGGTAGTCGACCACTGGTGTCATGCAAGTCGACTAGAAGGGGTTGATCACACACGGGGCACCCAGGCAGCGACTGAGCAATCTAAAGCATTTTTGCAAACGCTTATGGACTTGATTGACATTGAACAGGCCAGATATCGATACTTAGCCCAACGTATCTGTGATGTATATTGGGAGCACAATATTGCTCACCGAACCGATCAGACGGAGGGTTACCCTGGCCATCATGGATGCCGTGTCAGGCTGAGGGGAAGAAAACTGGAACTGTCCTGGTATTACAATTCATTCGTGCCAAAAGAAGGCGGAACCGGACACGCCGTTTACAGCGAACATATTTCTAAAGAGGGTCAGTACCGGTATTTCAAGTCTGCATTCGCGCGTGCGCAAGACTGGGAAAATCCAGTTATTGCAGATATAGAAGATGGTTTCGAACTGATCCGCAGGCTTAATGCTA
Organism: Halomonas sp. Ps84H-12; assembly: GCF_024124725.1. Classification (NCBI taxonomy): domain Bacteria; kingdom Pseudomonadati; phylum Pseudomonadota; class Gammaproteobacteria; order Oceanospirillales; family Halomonadaceae; genus Halomonas; species Halomonas sp. Ps84H-12. Next base: position 49,142 of record NZ_JAMXSJ010000009.1, read on the forward strand.
ATCTGACGCAACTCAGGAGAACGCTGAAATCGAGTGTCTGCTTACTGGCCGAGCTGGAAGCCTATCTGGAGGAAATACTGGCCCCTCTCGCCAGGGCAGCCAAAACTGAGGGCACCGGGAAAAAGTAGGGACAGAAAGATACGAAGGCCGCAACCAAGCTTGAGTTACGGCCTTTACGTGTACGAGAAGCCCAATCAGTCCTCTTCGAACTCTGAAGAACTGAACCTCAGCACATTGCAGTTTTCCTTAATGGTTCGCTGCAATGACTCGTCGAAACCGTCCTTCTTTTTGGCCTCGATTTCGACCGAGATTGTCACCTCAACACCCAGTTGCGCTGTGAACTGCTGAACCACTTCATCCATGATGGTGGCAAAGTCCATTTTAGCCTTTACTGGATCCAGTGATGCGGTTCCATAAAAGTGTGTTTTTACCACTCCGGAACCACTGTTTCCGGCACCACCGGTATCGTCGATAACCCCGGGTGGAGTATTGACCGGAGAGCCGCCACCGCCTTGTGTGCCGCCGATTCCTCCAGTAACGCCCGTAGGGCTGCCCATGTCTACTCCGGGCTGAGGTTGGGGTTGCTGTGCCTGACGCTGCTTCTCAGCATAGGCGGCTGCCGCCTCACGTTCTATCAGCAGCGATGAATCGTCCAGTGGAGCAATGGATCCTCGCCCGAAGCTGAAACCAAGGTAGCGGTCTCCTTCCTTTCCGGAGGCGTACGCAAAATAATCCTCAGTTTCTACACCCTGGCTGATGGCGTTGCGAAACACTTGGTCGTTGACCAACCGGGGCAGGTAGAGATAGTGACAACTGTCTTGCCAGACTTTCAGCGCACTGACTTCTGTCACACCACCCTTCAGGTACCAGTCATTGAGCACTTTGCGCAGGTGAATCGGCGACCATTCGTAGACCAGCCATTCTTCTTCACGCAGTTTATCCTCAATGTTCTGAATGAGATTCGGAGCTGTCGGCGGAATAGACACCACTTCCCAGTTCAACTCGGGGCGCCCCTTCACAAAATCCTCAACGGGTGCCAGAAGCCATTTCCAGGTTTCCCGGATGAGCTGGGTAAGCGATTGTTCTGCTCCGTCACGATTACGCTTGGCCTGGTTCAGATGCGACAGATCCTGATTGAGCGTGCCGCTTTCGATATCTGCCACGATTGAACGCCAGGCCAGGAAAATTCTGCCTTGCTCCTTCAAGCGGCTGACGACATCAAAATCCGGTGCCAGGAAGATCAGACGATTTTGTTTCTGGCGCGGTTGCTCGCCACGGTTGCGCAGAATCTTTTCTGCCTCGCCAAAGGCCTGGTTAGTCTCAGTGCGACTGTAACCAGCCTGAGTGGGCAGTACCACCAGACGAGGACCAGAACCGTAATCATCGGGCACATCCACGGACGGCGTGAACACATGAATGCCACCGAAGTGGTGATTTTTACCAAACGACCGATTCACGCGCTCTTTCAGCATGGGAGTCAGGTCATCGCGCTCACTGATATTCTGTTTGCGGCTTTCCATTTCCCGTCGCAGGTTGGGCTTGGTATCCAGCCAATAGCGATCCTGTTCGGCGTACAGATAGTGCAAACGATCCCGAAGCCGTTTGAGTACATCTTCAAACACACCGATAGTTTGTCCCGGTTGCACAGTGCCCAATAAAATTCGCTCGGCCTGAATGCCGCGTATCATCTGTTCCTGGCTGGAAGGGGCGCTGCCTAGAAAGATACTACGTGCAGTACGCCGGGCAGCCTGGACTCCGCCGAACAAAGTGTGGTGGCCATCAATGTCGGCGGGGATAGAGCGAGGGCCATCCACTTCTTTTTCAATAACCGGCTCCCACCCTTGGGGCAGATAGTGAATGCTCTTGTTGCGCACATTGGTGTCTTCCAGCGGCAACGAACCGGGCATGATAAGCGCGTCCCGATTGTCGGAGTTCCAAAGGCGATGAATCACAATGGCCATGTACTGAAGTACACCACGGGTTCGCTGGAATTTGTCCAGAGTGGACCAGTCTTCGTAAAGTCTATCGAATACCTCAGGGTGAATCGGGTAGGAAGAGCATAGTCGCTCAAAGTATTCGTTGGATTGGGTCTCCACGGGGAACTTATCCGCGTGCTGCCGGTAGAAGTCTGAAAATTGTCGACTGATACCTTCGACCTCGGCACGTTCACCGGAGCTTTCGAACAGGCGGCGGCGCACAATTTCGAAAGCCTCACGGGAGCCCACGGGCTTCCACACAGACTCTACACGGGCAAAATATGTCTCCAGCGATTCCAGAGCGCGCTGGCCCATGGTGCCGCCCACCTCCAGCTCAGATTCTGGCAATGAGGCAAGAAGAATCGCATTAGGTACGGCCTTTAGCGCTTCCGTTAGCCCCTGAATAAAACTGATGTTACTGTCAAAAGTACCCGCTTTATATTGCTTGCCCAACTCCAGTTGCCGGGTAAACGCCACCAGCTCATCAATCAGGATTACGCAGGGCGCGGCGCGGCTTAACAGTTCTTTCAGCACTTCCTTGCCCGGCGATGTACCGTCCGCATCACTGTCGGCGACCAGGGAAAAGCCTTCTTCGCCAAGCAACTGCCAGGCCAGCTCGCCCCATAGGGTATTGACGGTTATAGAGCCGTAGGTCCGAGCCTGACTGGGCGACAGGCGAATACCATCAATCACCGCCATACGCGCTCGGGGTAACTCGCTGATACCCGCTTCATCCAGCACTGGGGGAATGCCCATCAGTTTGTCGGTGCTGACTTCACGGCTGGCCAGGTGGAATACGGCCAGCATGGTATGTGTTTTACCGCCACCGAATGCCGTTTGAAGCTGAATGACTGGATCACCACCATGACCTGCCAGACGCTGGGCCACGGAGATCAGCAAAAGGCGCATCCCCTCAGTTATATAGGTTCGTGAGAAAAACTTCTCGGCGTTCTGATACTCATCAGGCGCGGTTCCGCCGGCCACCTGAGATATGTCAGCGGCAAATTCGGATTGCTTGAAAGAGCCTTCCAGAACGTCTTTATGTGGGCGGGCGATCTCTCGCCATGGTTTCAAACTCATAGTATTATCCTGTGACCTGCCAGTGCATATCAGGCTTCAAACATGTCTGGTCGACGATGACCGGATGCGGGTCGACCGCCTTCAAAACCTGCTTTAGTTTCATAATCAGCTTTGAAGGGTCAACTGCTTGAGGGAATAGTTTGCTGGGCTTCCTCGGTTGCTCAAGATGCAATACGACCCTCAACCGGTTTTTCTTGAGAGCCTTTCGGGCACAAGCCCGCTCGCTTTGGTTATTTGCATTGGACTTTGCTGCGGCAAGTCCTGCAAGTGTGTCCCTGACTTTTAGCGCGACTTCATCGGCCAGATCGATGGCTTTGGTTCGCCGGTTGGCTCTGTAGTCTTTCACCTCAATTAACCAGGTCTTATCGTTGTCAATACAAATAAAGTCGATTGCCTTGGTGCCGCCGAAAGCACTGTTGAACTGGTTTCGATAGAATGCCCAACTGTCGTATTGGGCTGCCTCAAGTGGGTCTGGAAAGGTAAATGTTAAACGGCCCTCGTGGAACTGTCTCATGTCAGGGGTTTACCTCCATAAAGCGGTCAGACTGGGACAGCTCTTCATCTAGGAGAACAAGTGTATTCAGATCATCTACTCGATCACCTTGCTCCACTTCAACGCCGTTCGGTTCGGGCCTCAGAGCGAAGAAGCGATGCTTGATCTTTTTGAATTCACTGCTCTGAGAAAGTACCTCCAGCTCCCTGAGTAGGAACAGAGAGTGAGTTGCGATAAAGACCTGAATACCTTGCTGGCAGAGGTGATAGATCACACGTGCAACGAGCTTAATCAACTTGGGGTTCAGGTTCGTTTCGGGTTCATCCCAGAACAAATAGCCCTTATCTAATAGTGAACCCGTACTGATCAGGCGGGCGATCATTGCAAGCTTACGCAGACCCTCTGCCACCAGAGGCATCTCCATATTCCCTTTACCCGGCAGCTGAAGATAAAAACGGCCATTCTTATCGAGCACCACCTTGCCGCCCATCGCTTCTTCCAGTGGTTTCAGCAATTCGGCGGCCTGTTTTTCTCTGGGTCCTCGCAAGGCGAGCGCCCCCAGTAACAAGCATGTATCCCGGTAGGTTTCTTCAAACTCCAGATAATGATTTTCGTAAACGGATATGAAGTTTGGAAAGATTGTCAGCAGCTCTCGGGTAGGCAAAAAAACGGGTGCTTTTTCATGCCACTTTTTGGGCAGCTTATCGACCTGAACCTCTGATTTGCTCGACGTTGCGAAGCTCAACGCGCAGTTCAAGTTGGCGTCGTTGAACTGAAAAGATAATTCACATCGCTTCCGCCCCTGAATCCGACTGGCAAGACGCCCGAGTGACTCTGGCCGCATGACATGGACCAATTTATCGGCAATGGACTTTTGCAGCGCCACTTTGGTCGGTTCACCGGCGGTGGGCTTTTTCCCCTCCTCCGCACTATTGGCGATGACCGAGTAGGCTGCCTTGAGCAAATGGGACTTACCGCAGCCATTTTCACCAATCACCACGTTTAAACCAGAGGCGAATCTCAGCTCGGTATCAGTAAATACGGTAAAACCGTTTAAAGTAAGTTTGTTCAGCATAAGTGCCTCTTAAAAGTTCAGTCCGTGTTGTTCACCTTTGTGCCCCAAATCGTGGGAAGCGGCGACAATAGCGTGCCAGGAGCCGATCAGTTCATTGTAGGCGCGGGCTTCTTCGGCCCATTTCTTGCGCTCGCACAGGGTATACAGGTGGTAGGTCAGTTGGCGGATGGCTTCACCTTTTTCCGGCATTTTGGCCAGCAATTCACCGGCAGCGGATTCGCCTTGGTTGTTCAGACGACGGATCATTTGGTGGCAGGCTTCCCACACGGGCGTTCGAGCGTCCCTGGTGGGGTCCCAGTCGGATTCGTACTCGGACCATTTCAGCAGACGTACTTTGCCGCTCCCGGATTCGGCTACACCAGCGGCTTTGACGCCATCCACGCTGGTGCCCTTAGCACGGGCTAGGGTATCGGCTTCGCCGAACTGGCCATGGCTCCAACCGTACTGCTCAAACCAACTGGAGCAGAACTGGGTATCGGCATCGAAGCTGCCGGAATCTGGACTCAGATACTCGGTTATGGCGCGGTTGATCAGTACCAGGGCATCGTGAACGCTCATACGGGTGCCGTCCTGGTTTAGCACCGCTTCGTATTTGGAATAGATGGCCATTCCTGGGCCTATAGCGGCCTGAGCCAAATCCACCGGCGCAATGGGGGTTTGACCGGTCTGCCCGCCGATCATCGTTTCCAGGGCCTCGGGCATTTCTTCCCGCAGTTGACGTTGGAAGTCACGGCGGGAAATGGATTCGGCGTTGGTTTCGCGTTTGCGGCAGATCAGGATAATTGAGGATGCAAGCGCATTGGTGCCCGACCCAATCATGCGATTGGCCAGTTCGGTACGCATTGGCCAAGTGCCGTCGATAGAAAAGCCCGCCTGAATCACGGCCTCAAGAAATGTCACCCAGCCTGTGCTAGTGGTACTGCCGTCTTTCGTTTCAGATTGCTTGAATGCATAGTAAATCGAAACCGGGAATGCAGGATGGCCTAGCACTGCTAGGTTATGGATAGCGCGAGTCATGCCATCCATAAAAAAAGATTCAGCAACTTCTTTTCCACCATGGCGATATGGGGTAGCGACTAACTCTTCGGCTTTCGGAACAGCCATAGTTGCAAATAGAGACGGGTATATATTTCTTAGGGCGCGCCGCATCCAAACGTAAAAAAAATCGGATAGATCAGCATAGCCAATGTTGTCATAGTAAGGGGGGTCGGTAGATATCACCTTATTTTGAGAAACCGTTTGAGTTGCTGCGTCATTCTGGGTTATTGATCCACTTCTCAGGCACGGGAATTTATCCATTACCTTTGCAACTAGTATTGTGCTGCTGACAAAATTTCCCGACGCGTCGCCGAGAGGATTAGACTCTGAAAAGTCCCAAGTCATCGGAATCGCTTGGCGACTAAAAGTATTAATGATCCCGCTTTGCGTGGGAGTAGGGTCCCAGCGGGTTATTGTTGATCCTCGGTCTACCACTTTATCCAAGGCGAAAGTGAGGAATACAGCGAGAGCATCCCCATACGCTATAGCTCCTGCGCCGCCTTGAGCCAGGCCTTGGCCATCCGCCGGCAGGCCGGCGGCTTTGGCGTCGGCAATGGCTTTTACTCGGGCTTCCTGCACCAGATCGGAAAAGGTGGTTAAGGCCACCAGTTGGCGAGGAGTAAAAAGGTCACCAAAGGTATTGAGTCCGTAGTTTGGTGTTTTGAAGTCTCGTGGATTCACCGGCAATTTGTGCTCCGGTTTCCACTCGGGCTGCGCCGTCCGAGCAATCTTTATCATTTCTTCGGTCGGTGAGAGGTAAATTCTGCCTCGAGTCCCCTCAGCCACAATAGCCATCAGCCGTTCGCCCATTCGCCCCGCTTTACCTTCTGCCCTGACATACTTAAATGGCATAGCTGTCTGCGACATGATGCAAGTCGCGCCGGTGCGCTTTACCGTACCTTCAATTGCTCCGGCGGGTTGCTGCCCCATCCTGACTTCAAAGCTATAGTTGTCACCCTCTATAACCGGCTCTACCCAAGCCTCCCTGTCCTTTTTGGAGGACAGCACAAACGAGCGCACCAAGGGGACATCTACATCACTGAACGCGGGATTCGGGCTTCTCACCGTTCTGGCCCACAGCCAAGCGATCACAGTTAGTTCTTCGCCTTCATAGGCTTTCAGGTCGGGCCGCTCCGCGGCCATATCCGAAGTGATCTTGATTTTTGGGTACAAATGGCCAATGCGCTTGAAAGCCTTTTCGCGCATCCAGTGGCCATAGCGGCGCACGTCTTCAGCCAGGCCCTTGGCACCGGCCCAGTCTTCCATCATGTTCTGCTGCTTTTCGCCGTCCGGCAGCGGGCCAACTGGCGCCTGGCCTGCGAATTTGGGCGGGATTTCGATCATGGCTTTGTTGATCATCACCGCGACCGGGTTCAGGTCGCTGGCGTAACTTTCCAGCCCCAGGCGCTGGGCTTCCAGCGGAATGGCACCACCACCGGCAAAGGGATCATGGAAGGCGGGTAGTTTTTCTGGATCAAACAGTTCGCCCGCCTGCGGATGATGGCGGTTCAGGCGGCAAGTTTCCCGCCAGCTCTCCCGGATGGCTTTCCGCGCACGGCCAAGCACTTCTTCGTTGTTGGTGTTTTCCCACTTCACCAGATCACGGATGATCTGGAACAGCTTTTCCCGCTTGATCTCCGCTTCTTTTTTGTTGACGCCATGCCCCAGTTCCCGCTGATAGCCGGGGTCGTTCACCAATTGTGCAAACAACACCGCCCGCGCAGCAGCTAAAGGCCGGCGCGCCCACCAAAGGTGCAGGGTGCTGGGGTGGCCGTGGCGGATGGATTTCTCGCGAGCGGCGGCGACGTTGATGTCATCCAGCGGGAGGGCCACTTCGATAAGTTTTTTGGGAGATTTGATCGAGGCCATTATTTATCCTGCTTTCTTAGAGGTGCCAATATTGTTTCAGCCAGCTCTTCATAAACGGCCATCCCGGGTTGAATCAACGGTGCAAGTTTTTCTATAGAGAAGGCTTCCGCTGTGTTTCCGCAACCGTGTAGATTGAGCACTTGCTTACACTTATTATATAAACTATCGGATATAGCCTTAATGTCATCAGCGGGTTTACCTCGACTCGGAAGCGACTGAAGCTGGGACTGCTTTTCCAGCTGTATTTCTGAGAAGGATTCAAGCGATCCATGAACCTCGCAGAGCTTCCGCAAAACTTCGTCGTCCCACAGGAAACTCTCGATGTCCCTGCGAGATAGAACGTATGTTTCTTCACCCCTTAATTGATCAACTTCGGTTGAATTCCGATCATCTTGATCAAGAACCTTCCAAGTTTTTATTCCAGGAGCGAGCTTGGTAAGTAGGTAGTCAAACGCCTTCCCATCAAATTGAACTTCATTCGTGCCGCCCAAAGGAATAAATTCAATCTCCGGATGCCAGGGGCTAAAAATTATCTGATAGACAGCTGCATCGAAGCTTGGCTTTTTGCCTGCTTGATTAACCTTTCGGCCTTCGCAAAAAACAACATACTCTGGAACAACAAGCTCTGCTAAATCATCAAGAGCGGTATGGAACATCTGCTGCCAAAATTGCCTGCCGGGCTTTATCGGCTTTAACTTCACTTGTTGATCGAAATCTTGCTCATGAAAGTCGATGAATGCAACTTGCCCTGGATTGGCTGCATTGAGCTCGGCTGCCTTGCGTGCCATGCCAATAGAGTGCGTGGATAACCAAAGTTGACAGTTGTCTGGGATCAGGTTGAACATGGCTTCTAGCAGCGTGGCCTGCAGGCGTGTGTGCATGTGCAACTCTGGTTCGTCGATACAGAAGATGGTGTCATTAAACTTCTTTCGTTTAATGATAAAATCCAATAGGAGGTCGAATGCCGCCTTTTCTCCTCCAGATAGATTTTTATAGTGAAAACTTGATGCGGTGCCTTTCGTGAAACGAAATGTGCCACCTTCTAACGGGTTCCCTGGGCCTTCCAGAACCAGCCCATCGAAAACAGTAAGCATTGCGGTTCGGACTTCCCCGATTAACTCATCTGTGATTTGGCCTGCCGTCCGATCCCTCTGGTTTTGGTCATACAGGTTCTCCAAACTTAAGCCGACCAAACGCTGATAATTGTCTTGGACCCGGGATTCGGAGAGCATTAACATTGAGGCTCTACTCGAATCATTAAGGACATCATCGAGTTTCTGAAGCCCGTCGATAGTAAAGTCCGGAGAATGGCGGTATGCAGAGCGAATATAAAAAGCTTTTTTGCAAGCTTCTTGATCGTGTCTTATTTCGTTTTCTAATCCATGAAATTTTGGAGTGATCTTGTCCCAAGCTTCTTGAGCCAAGTTTCTAGTTCTTTTCACCTTCTCTGGAGTCAGCGCGAGGCTTTCTGTTGGCCTCATATAATAGTCAGGATCGTAGTTCCAGTCTTGGCGTGCTGATATTTTCATCCAATAATTAAACGCCTCAAAAAGTGAAGTTTTACCACTTCCATTTGGGCCCGTAAGTAGCACCAATTTTGCTGTCGCAGGAATGTTCGAAATCTCGAGATCCGCAAAGCGCTTGAAATCTTTAATAGTAATTTTTTCTAGCTTCATAAGCCTGTCTCCTGCTGCTCTGCCTTTGATAGCAGGTATTTGAGCTCATAATTAACCGAAGGCACGCCGAAATCGGGTTCAGTTGTGAAGGGGTTCTTCACGTAAAACGGGCCATCGTGGCTGTCGCCGTCAACAATAACGATGGCGAGCCAGAACTTGTCGGCCTGATTGAGGGCGTACAGGATCTCGTTGCGGCTGACGGTGATGGTTTCCTGGCCTTTGGCGCGGCCTTTGACCTCGATATGCCGGTCAGGCAGCAATGAACCGTCCGGCTCCGCCGGGAGCCTGGCCGTAATATCCCAGCCGCATTTTTCAGCGGAGACATCCTTGACTGTATGCCCCAAAGCCATTTCATGATCCGTGACGGCCTTCATGGCCACCTGCTCGATCCGAGCGCGGGCCTGTGCATCGACTGTAAAGGTGGTTTCGCCCTTACGCATGGCTAGCAAACCCTGTGGGATAACCAAAGCACCACCAATCACGACCGGGGTGCTGGAGACCACGCTTTTCATGGCTTCCAGTTCCCGTTTGCGCTGGTTCAGGCGCTCGGTTAGCTCATCCACCCGGCGGCGGGCCATCTCTGGCTGCATGCGGGGCTGTTTGCCTGCGGTTACATCGTCGGTGAGTTTGATGTAGCGATCAGACCAGTAGCTGATTTCCTTAACCAGCCGCTCGTGTACGGCGGCCAGCACTTTGTCGGCTTGCCGCTCCCGGCGGGTTTTTACTTCCTGATAGTGCTCCGGCACCAGATGCTGGGAGGCATGATTCAGGGCCAGGCCTTCGAGGTTGCCAGTGACCCAGGGGGCGTTCAGGATGTCTTGAACCAGCTTGTGGTCGTAGTCGTCGATGGGCTGTAAGTCGAGATGAGGCGCCCAGCCGGCATGGGTAGTATTGCCATGCTGATCAATCGCCACAAACTGCAGTCGGCGGGAGGCAACAGTGGACTTACCGCTGTCTTTGTCGCCGCCGTCGCTCATGCTCTCGCGAATGGTGTGATCCACCATAAACAGAATTTTTGGCTCAGTGCTCTCGTCGTTCGGATCTACAAGCACGGCACCCTGCTTGAGTTTGCTGCGGTGCGCCTGAAGAATCAGGTCCGTTGCAGCGTGCATCAGCGGATGACTTGGGTGGATTAAATCGGCCATGGGCTTGCCCGGCACCCGGACAAGCTGCTTTTCAAAACAGATTCGTTCGTACTTTTTCAGTACCGGAGTACGGCTCTCGCCAATAATACGGTCCCGCTCACGTATAGCTGCCGGTACATGGCGTACCTCGTAGCGACCTGCTTCTCTGGGGCGCATTTCTCCGCTCAGTGTCTGAAACGCCTCAGTGAAGAAAGCGCGGATGAAGTAGGGCTGGAGCTTGCGGGCTTCGGCCTTCTCCATCTCCTCTTTCACAGCGTAAAGGTCTTCCAGTGACATATGCTGCTCGACGAGGGCATTGCGGCGTAGGATTTCCTTCAGATGATCAGTATCCAGTGCCCCGTCAATCACCTGGTTGAGCTTGTCTTTCACCTCGGGCGACTCGCCATAGCGAATTGCCTCGATGAGCAGATCTTTCAGGGATTTGTTTTCGAAGGCTTCACCAAGAATATCGAAGACCTTGCCGCCCAGCGCCTGTTTTTCGATTTCCAGCTTGTCGAACAGCTTCTGAAATACATCGCCTTCCCGGGTTTCATTGGCGACCAGATTCCACAGATGGCAGACTTCGGTTTGTCCAATTCGATGAATGCGGCCAAAGCGCTGTTCCAGCCGGTTGGGGTTCCAGGGCAGGTCGTAATTGACCATAAGGCTGGCGTTTTGCAGGTTCACGCCTTCACCGGCAGCATCGGTCGCCACCAGTACCAGCACGTCTGGGTTGTTGCGGAACTCTTCCTGCGCTTTGCGCCTGGCGTCGCGGTTGGTACCGCCATGAATGGTTATGACGGCGCCGGGGTCACCCAGTAGCCCACTGATGCGTTGGACAAGGTAATTCAGTGTGTCCTTGTGCTCGGTAAAAATAATGAGTTTACGTCGGCTACCACCGGCGGTATACATCTCGGGCTGGTCTTGCAGCAGATGGGAAAGCTCTTCCCATTTTTTGTCGTTGCTCGACTGCACCACAGTCATTGCCTGGTATTCCAGGTCTTTCAGGATGACGATTTCGGCTTCCAGTTCCGGAATGGTTTCGGCGGCAGTGGCTTGATCAACCACCTGATCGACCACCATTTCGTACTCTTCAGCGCTCAGCTCTTCATCCATCTCATCGATGTTGTCAGGCACATCAATTTGTTTGGTGACCTGATATTCGCCCAGGGTTTCCGCCACGCCATTCCGGCCAGCCTTTTTAAGCCCTTCGCCCCGTGCAACCAGCTTCATTTCGTCCAAACGGGCTTCCAGGCGCTTACGGCGGCGTTTCAGCGACTGGTAAATGGCTTCGGGGCTAGAAGCCAGGCGGCGCTGGAGCTGAGTGAGGGCAAAGCCAACAGTGCCTTTACGCTTACCGTCAAGATTGTCCGCACGGTTCATTTCGTTGCGGACGTAGTTGGTCACTTCGGCATAAAGCTCGGCTTCGGCATCGGACAACTCATAGTTGGCGGTATAGGCCCGGCGTTCTGGGAAGAGAGGAGTACCATCGAACTTCAGCAGCTCTTCCTTGACCATACGACGCATCATGTCGGAGACATCGACCTTATGTGCGCCTTCTCGGAATTTGCCGTAGAAGCGGTCACCATCCAGCAGAGAGAGCCAGATCTGGAAGTCTTCTTCCTTGCCGTTGTGGGGCGTTGCGGTCATCAGTAGAAAGTGCCGGGTTATTGAGCCCAGCATTTCACCGAGTTGGAACCGCTTGGTTTTGTTGACCTTGTTGCCAAAGTAATTGGCTGAGAGCTTGTGTGCTTCATCGACAATGATCAGGTCCCACTCGGTATTCTTGAGCTTTTCCTGGAAATCTTCATTGCGGGAGAGCTGGTCCAGACGGCAGATAAGCTGGTTGGCTTCGTCAAAGAAGTTGCCGGAGGCACATTGTTCCTGTTTTTCACGGCTGAAAATCTCGAACTGGACGCCAAATTTCTCTAGCAGTTCGTCCTGCCACTGTTCGGTGAGCCCGCCTGGTGAAACAATCAGAATTCGCTTGGCATCCGCACGCATGAGCAGCTCACGAATCAGCAAACCCGCCATGATGGTTTTACCTGCCCCGGGGTCGTCTGCCAGTACGAAGCGCAGGGGCTGACGGGGCAGCATGGCCTCATACACTGCTGAAATCTGGTGCGGCAATGGCTCGACGTTGGATGTATGCACAGCCATCATGGGGTCGAACAACGCGGCTTGGGTGATACGGTAGGCTTCAAGGCCGAGCTTGAAGTCAGCCCCCGGAGCATCAAAGGCCCAAGGTCGGCCCGCTTCCGCTAGTTCCAGGCGTGCTTCGTCGGAACGGAAAAGCATCTGTTCGTTCAGGCGGCCCTGACTGTCCTTGTAGTAGATGGTGAGCGCATGCTCACCGACCGGTTCAGTTTGTACGACCCGGACAATTTCGCTGCCTTGGATGCCGCGAATTTGGGCGTCTTTTTTGATGTCTTCCAGTTTGATCATTCAACGTCTCCCCATTCCATGGTGGATATCACAGCCTGGTCCTTGGTGTGGACTTGGTCTGTCGATGGAGATTTAAAGCCAGGCGCAATGACCAGATTCTCGACGCCGTAGAGCGTTTGGTGATTACGCAGCCACAGATGGTACTCGGCACCCTTCAGGCCATGGTCTTCAGAACAGTCGATATTCCACCGCCGCAATACATAGCCAGCGACCGCTGCCCGCACCTGCACTTTCAGCATGCCCTGGTACATCCCGTATTCATACTCGATGGTTTCCGCATGCTTTAGTTGCGGGTGGGGTACCAGGTGCATTTCGACGATGCGGTTCCACTGGATATCCGCTTCTTTGGTTTCATGGCTGGGTAGCACTTTCCCAGCAATGAGCCTAGGTTTGGCGATGCGATTGATCACGAAGTCAGTAAAGCGCTCCCGCTTGCGATCATAAGCCCGCACATGCCAACGCAGACCGTTATCGACCAGGGCGAAGGGGACAATTTCCCGGCTTGTCTGTCCGCTGGAAAGGGAGCGGTACTGAACGTGCACCGCTTTTTTCTGATAAATGGCCCGACTGATGATCGAGAGAACATCCAACTGGGGCAGGTTTAGCTGTGTAGGAGTCTCGGCGGTAATCAGAGCGCGGTGGACGCCGACATAGTCGTCGCCAAGCCCATGACAGAGCGCAGCCAGAACCTGGCCTTGGGAGTAGTCAAATAGAGGGGTGAACTGTCCGGAGGCATTATAAATCTTGGCCTTGGTGTCGTACTCGAGATTGCCCGGGGCGAGTTCCTTGTAGAGTGACAGGTCGCGCGTGGCGGCAGCGGCCTTGACGCCAAAGCGGTTTACAAGGTCAGCGCGAGACACGGTGCCTAGAAACCGGAGCCGGAAGTCTATGTGAAACAGGCGCTCTTTCTGCGCCTGACTGACGTTGTCCAGATGGTTGCTGGTCATTTGGTTACCTGACGGAAATTTAGAGCTAAATTAGCACGATAGTAGAAATTGTGCCATATCAAATCTAATTTGAGCACGTATTGTGATCAAAATGAGGTTGACTGGGTCGTAGGCCATTGCTTTAATGTGATTCATTGGCTTTAGCTCTGGCAACAGTCAGAGGGATGGCTTGCCGGCTATTGACTTGACGGGAGTGGCTTATGATGACTGCGATTATGCGATTTTTCCCTGTGGACAACGGCGACATGACGCTGCTCCAGTTGGAGTCAGGCAGATTCTTGCTCGTCGACATCAACATCAGGTCGGACGCAGACGACCCAGATGGTGAAAAGCCAGATGTAGCTGCTCAGCTTCGAAAGCTGTTACCCCGAGATAGCCAAGATCGACTTTATGTGGATGCCTTTCTGCTCAGTCACCCCGACCAAGACCACTGCCGGGGCTTAGGTAGTCACTTCCATCTTGGCCCGGCGGATGAATGGTCGAAGAAGGATGACAAAATATTGATCCGGGAAATGTGGTCTTCTCCAATCGTTTTCCGTCGTGCAAGCCGAAATCACACGCTCTGTGAAGACGCGAGGCTGTGGAACAGTGAGGCCAGACGGCGCGTAAAGCGTTTTCGCGATGGAGGGGCTGGAAAAGACGGGGAGCGGATTTTAATCCTCGGTGAGGACGAGAACGGTAAAACTGATGATTTGACCGACATACTCGTCAAGGTAGATGAAACCTTCAGCTTTATGAATGGCTCATTAGATGACAGCTTTTCAGCGACATTGCTTGCGCCGCTTCCGATCAATGACGATGAAGAGGAGCTTTCGAAGAATAAATCTAGCGTTATTCTTCAATTTTCGATCGCCGGGGGCGGAGTACCGGGTAAGTGCCTCTATTTAACGGGAGGCGATGCCGAAGTGGCCATTTGGGAAAGATTGTGGCAACAGCATAAGAAAGACCCTGACGTGCTCTCGTATGACGTATTACTGACGCCGCACCACTGTTCATGGCGCAGCTTGTCATACGACAGCTGGAGCGACAAAGGAGAAGATGCCCAGGTTTGTCAGGATGCGCAAAGCGCTCTGTCTCAGGCCAAGCCTGGTGCGATCCTGATTGCGAGCAGTAAGCCGGTGCTGAATGACTCAAATGATCCGCCCTGTTTTCGCGCAAAGCGAGAGTACGAAAATATTGCAGATGAATGCGATGGAAGCTTTGAGTGTGTGGGGGACCTTTCGCCAAAGGCGTTGGAAATTGAAATTGGAAGCAATGGTCCTAAGCCTAGAGCCAAACTACTGACTTCGGCTGCCATCGTGAGTTCGGGTCTGGTTGGGAGTCAGCCGGTTGGCCATGGGTAATTCAGGAGATTCTCGCCATTCACAGAAGCGGGAAGTTGATCGAACGATTGCGATCATTAAAGCCCACCCTCAGGTGAACCAGGTTAGTGAGCCTTACACCCAGGATGACGTTTTTCATCTTGATGTGATACTTGAGGTTCCTATGCCCAATGCTTGGAGGGCTATAGGTGAGAGCCCGTCTGGGGTGAGGCGATTTGAAGAGATTCATCTCAAGTTCCCCCGGCTATATCCATTGGACCCACCGGAGTTATCCCTGCGAGCTGACTTCAGCCGAAATCATGCACATATTCAGCCATGGCTTACCTCCGATGAACGACCAGTGCCGTGTATTCAAGACGGACAGCTTACGGAGTTCATGCAACAACATGGTATTGCCGGTATTTTAAATCAAACTGTGTTATGGCTTGAGCATGCCGCTGAAGGGCGTTTGATTGATCCTGAGCAAGGCTGGGAGCCCCAGCGAAGGGATGATACTCAAGATTTCTTGGTTGCTGACAGCTCTAGCCTACGAGCGACAGTCAGCCGCAATGGCGGGTTCCGATTCACCCGTATGGGTTACTTTCGGCGTCATGGGCATTGGCTATTCGGCCAAGTTTTTAATGACCAGGTTCCTGTGAATGAGAAGTCCATACGTGATGCGGTTACATGGACTACCCATAACGGGGAGTTCCAACACGGAGACAGCTTGGCATTGATTGTATGGCCAGGCAAGCAACCCTCTGGTGACCCTATTGTTTGCGATGTTTATGTACCGGATAACGTAAGAAATCTCAGTGATCTGAAGGAAAAAGCACGAGAGTTCGGATGTGTTCGGGAGCTTACCGATGGGCTAAACAGGCTTGCAAAGTGCGTCAGAAAATACCGCTCTAGGGAAGCCTGTCCAATAGGAGTTGTGCTGTGTGCTCGTCGTCCATGCAATATCATTGGGACCACCAGTAACATAGAAATATGCTGCTATACATTGGACTTCTACGCCAATGAGGCATTTCCTAATGGTGATGACACGCCGGTAAGACCCTGTGCTCATCGTGACCACATCACGCGAGAGCTATTATCTACACTATCCGGTCTTCCCGCTGAAGACACCCCTCCTATATGGACATTGATCGGTGCGGGTAGTCTCGGATCGAAAATAGCTCTGCATTTAGGCAGAGCCGGCCGGGGGCCAAGTACGATCATAGACTCGGCCATGATGGCACCGCACAATGCGGCTCGCCACGCGATAATACCCGCTGAGCCTGACAAGCAAATTATGTTAATGGACATGAAGGCGCGATTACTAAAAGAAGCCTTAGGCGGACTTTCACAGAACGTGACGGCAATCACCGACGATATAGTTGATGTATTCCACTCGCGCGCTCTATCAAAACACGCATGGCATAACGACACCTGGGCAATCGTCAATACGACAGCGTCGCTGCGCGCCCGCGCTGCACTCTGCACACAGGCGTTTCGTCACAGAGTAATTGAAGCCCTGCTATACGCAAATGGTAGCCTTGGTGTCATAGCAACCGAGGGTGCTAATCGTAACCCCGACGTCGGAGATATTTTCACGGAACTGTATGCTCTGGCCTCTGGCGACGACAAAATAAGGCAGCAGCTTTATCCCGAGGGTGGTGATATCGAACTTCAGCGTATTGTTGTGGGTGAAGGGTGTGGCTCAGCGACAATGCAAGTCTCGGACGGGCGGATTTCGATGTATGCGGCGGGAATGTCTGAGTATTTGCTATCCCGTCAACAAGATGGATTGCCTACAGAAGGTGAACTCCTGATTGGTCGGCTCTCTGGTACCGGAATCGGTATTAGTTGGGAGCATGTTCCTGTTGCCCCCGTGTGCATCGTCAGAACGGAAAACGAAACTGGTTGGACAATTCGTTTGAGCGCCCGCGCGCACGAAAAAATAGAACGGGAGGTTGCTCATTGGACCAGTGTCGAGACAGGTGGAGTGCTCCTCGGCCGACAAGATGAAGTAACACGGAGCTTTTACGTCATAGATGTACTGGCAGCCCCCGAGGACAGTCAGCGCTCACGACATAAGTTTGAGCTCGGTGTGAAAGACCTCAGGCGCACTCTTGATAACTACGTCAGAACTACAAATGCAACTTTGTATTGTCTCGGCACCTGGCACAGCCACTTGGCTCCAAGCGGACCGTCAGCGCTCGACAACCAGTCAGCACAGGCTATGGGGCTCGCCCGTCTTGCTCCCTCAATCTTGTTGATACACACACCAGATGGCTATCGTGCAGTCCTCGCTGAAAGGACAAACAGTGAGGGGGAAGCATGAATCTTGCTGAGCTGGTCACAGACCCCTATAACCGGCGCGCACGACTGCAGCCCGCACTATTGGCGCTTCTTCCAGTTGGTATCGTCGCTTTGATTTTTTTTCCCGGGCTTGAGTCAAAAGCTGCAACACTTGTTGGTGTCGCTGCGTATTTTGGAGGTGCGACCTGGCTGACCCAAATCGGTCGAGCCCGAGGAAAGCGTCTGGAAACCAAGTTATTCCAATCGTGGGGAGGCATGCCATCTATTTCTATGCTGCGCCACCGCGATAAGCGCCTCAACAAGTTGACGAAGGAGCGATATCACAACTTTCTATCCACACATATTCAGAACATCGATCTGCCCAGCTCCGAAGAGGAGTTGAATGATCCCGAAACAGCAGACGAAGTCTACGCATCAGCAAATGATTGGCTTTTGCAAGCGACGCGAGACCGAGAGTCGGCTAAACTCATTTTCGAAGAAAACATGAATTACGGTTTCCGAAGGAATTTCTGGGCCTTACGGCCTATGGCACTGTTGGTGGATTTGGTGCTAGCTGCAGTCGTCATTGTGCTGACTGTACCTTTGCAAAGCTTCCCGTTTTCCATCATAGAGTTAAATACCGCTACGCTCGTTGCCTTAGCTGTCATTGTCGTACACATTCTGGTTGTATTGGGAGCGACGAAGAAATGGGTGCTCGCCGCCGCAGAAGCCTATGCCAGGCAACTGCTTTCCGCATGCGATGTTCTCAACGACAAAAGTATTAAAGGTTAAAGTCCAGAAGTCAGCAACGACCTTCTGCTGCCTGATACTATGAGATAAGACGGGGTGAGCTTCTAACAGGCCAGCTCAATAAAGCTATCAGTCTCCCGATTCCCACTCCCACCAGGACTGAAACAGCTGGTCACCACCCGGCAGATAGGTGTGAACCTCCCGGCCATTCCAATCCAGCGCCAGAACCTGCAACGCAGCCTGTTGCAGTTCGGTATCCAAGGCCCTGAGTCGGTTCAACTCGAATGGCCAGCGGCTGGCTTTATATAGGCCAAGAAGGAATCGCCTGATATGCCGGGCCTGGCCACCTCCACTATGAGCGGCGTCGATCAGTATTGTGAGAGCCGGAAGCCCCGCGTCCTCCCGCTGCTGCCTCCGCTTTTCTTCTTGTTCCAGCAGAAATAGAAAGCTTTCGGGAAGCATGGTTGTTTTGTCCGTCATGTGCATAACCTCATATCGACTTCACGATTATGCTGCCATGGACGACGCAGTAGGCACGGCTCTCAAACTGCCCGTTTTGGGCAAGAACACCGGTTTGCCCCGAATTTATTTCAGATCGCCATTGTGTCGGGGTGATCTTTTTCGGAACTTTCGCTCCAGGAACACTTCCAGCCGATCGGCGTTGCGGTAGGCCATAACGCAGATAAAAAGTACGACCGCGACAAAGCTCAGGAATGCAATCAGGGTGGCATATAGATTCAGCATATTCAGGTCTCCAATAGTTGATTGCCCTGTCAGGGCACTTTGTTGGTTTCAGGCCGCAGCATCGGCCTGTCTTTGTTCTTTGGCGACAGACGCGATCAAGTGCCGCGAGCAGCTCAGCATCTCCTGGATCTCGCTGTAGCTGAGGCCGCTCTTGAGAAGGCTGGCGATGTGTTGCCTGCGCTTCAGGTCTGGCTGCCGCCCCTGGTACTTACCCTCCGTTTTTGCTTTATGGATGCCCTGGAACTGCCGGCGCCGGCGGTCTTCGTAATCTTTGCGGGCCACGGCAGCCAGCATGTCGAGCATCATGGCGTTGACCGCCCGGAGAATGGAGTCTGTGAATCCGGTATCGTCTTTCTTTTCCAGGGCGAGCCAACTGGTTGGTAATTCCGGGGAGACGATGGCCAACCGCTTGGCGGCCAGCTTTTGCTTGAGGGAGTCCCAGTCACTCTGTTTGAGGCGAGCCAGCCGATCAATTTGTTCGACCAGAACGATGTCGCCCTCACCAGAATCTGCGATCAGTTTCATCAGCTCGGGGCGGTGCAGGGTAGCGCCGGACACGTTCTCCACGTAGAAAGCGGCAATGCGCTGACCGTGGTTGGCTGCGAACTGTACCAGTGACTCCCGGGCTCGCTCCGCATTCTGTTCCTGCGTGGATGCCCGAAGGTAGGCTCGAATAAACATCGTCGGTTCCTCAGTCTGTTATAAGTGGTTCTCTCTGACCAGTCTGGTTTAGGTGGTTCTGGTGGCCGTTACCGGGTTCGAACCTATGGTTCTCCTGATCTGTACCCATAAGGAACCATCTCAAGAGTCGAGAAACTCCCCGAACGGATCGTCCGCTCGATAAATCTGGTTGATTCTGTCGTCATCGAAGAAACCCTCTGTACCGCCATTGCTCCCAGTGCCGGAAGTTGCCTTGTTGCTCGCGCCGGTTGTCTCCTCATCACTGCCTCGACTGAACGACGCCATCTTTTGTTCGAATTCAGGAAACGTCATTTCTCCATCGGGTCCTTTGGCGAAAACCGTCTTGTAAGCATCGACTGCGGCCAGTGCGAAACGAGTGAGCAATGCGACCATCCAGAGCGCGAACAATAGATACCATGCGTAAAGCGCAGCATCGGCGCCCCTAAAGACGATCTCCACAACGCCGATTCCGGCGAGCCCCACTGCTACGATCTTTGCCACTCTCACCATGGCTTCAGTCCCCGATAGTTCTTTACATTGAAGCTACCAGAACCTGAGAAAATGCAATTTTTGCCCGGCGTCAGGCCGCTGCGGCTTGCCCGGCCAGCCACGGCAGTTTCACCTTGCTGTAGGCATCATTCGTCATCGCCCTCAAATCTTCCACGTCTAGGCGTGGAACCAGAAACGCCGTGCCTTGGTATCGAGCTCGCGGGTAGTCGGATGGCTGGAATACGCCATGAGGGAGGTCGTCCTCATCGCCCAGCCACTGTCTGAGCCGGAGATCGATACACCAACCCTGTTCGAGCTCTACCCAGCAATGGGGAGCGGTGGTCATTCGGCTCAGTCGGTCCTCCGCGTATCCGATCCGGCATTGATGGAAGATGCCTCGCTCGCTCAGGGCATTGCTGATCACAAAAGTCATGTAGACGCTATCGACTCTCAGGTCCTCCAGCGGCAGCAGTGCCAACTCAAGTTCATCGTGCCAGTCACTCATGGTCGGGCTCCCTGAACATCAGCTGTTGGCCCTGTTCATACAACACCGGATAGGGGAGCGGCTCGCCGTCCTGGATCACGGTGTTCGGTGGAAAGTACATCACTATCCAGGGAGGCATGCCGGCGCTGACAGCGCCATAGAATTCATCTACAGGAAAGGTGAGTTCATGGCCGGACTGCCGAAATACCAGTCGGGAGTATTTCTCGGGGTGGTTGGCAGCGATGTTGTAACTGTCAGCTTCACCGCCGATGACATAGCTTGGTGTCTTCCAGTGATTCGGTTGTTGGATGTTGTAGGCGATGATGCAGTTGCTATCGGCACAGCCATATCGCTCTGCTGTTACCGACCACAGCATGAGCGGGTGCCCGTCAATTTCTGGCGTCTTCACGTCTGTGAGTTTCGTTGCCGTAATTGCCATCGACTCGCCGGCCTGGGTGATGGCCTCATCTACGACTGCAACATAGTGGTCATAGGCGTCATCCTCGTTCGCCGCCAGTGATTCCGGCATCCAGCCCATCAGGCTGGGTCGCGCCGAAGGGTTGTCCGGCGTCATCATGATGTCAGTGGCGTTGAAGAGCAGCGTCTGGGTGCCGGTAAGATGACGAAGCGGCGCATCTAATGAGGTAGCCAGACTGGCCAGGTCGAGGGCGCTTACCAACAAACCCTTTCGGTACGAGCGCGTCCCGTCTGGTGAATTCCGCAGGTCCTGATCGTAGACGCCGCCGGCACGGGCCAGATTCAGTGCGCGGGATGATTCGTCGTCATAGTGTCGAGGCATGGCAGCGCAACCCGCGAGCGCGGCTGTAGTTACAGCAAAACAAATAGTCTTCAACTTGGTCATTTTGAACTCCTGCGTTTTCTAAAATACTCGCACGAAGTTTCAAATATGCAAGAAGAAAATCAAGAAATATCTAATAAAATCAAAGGCTTGTTCTGTCAGTGCAAACTTCGATGTATCCGCAGTGGTGCATCGGGAGTGCCGCTCTTGCTAGACTTGCCAGAAGGTTTTTTTCGGTTTAGACAAGGTGTTGGTAAATCGGAAAAGGATCAGAAATTCCCAGTTTCCCACTTATCCCAGTTTATAATCATGGGTAGTAACCGATTGGGCCGCTCAGAGATAAAGTTTCTACCCATGGGTAGTAAAATGGGTAGTGTGGGGCGAAGATCGATGCAAAAATTAAGGCAATCATCTGTTTTTAAAGGATTTTAATTTTTTATTCTTCGAGCAGATTCAGAATATTGAGTGAGAGGTGGCAGCCGAGCGGGTCGAGCGCGTGGCGATGATTCCGGGGGGCAGGCTAGGATTCGATATCCACGCTTGGCAAAGTGATCGTTAACACCTGATGGTGTCTGACGCGTTTACGGATTTCGTAAAGAGCCCCGCTCACAGCCCCAACAACTCCTCAACCGGCAAGTGGCTGGTCGCCTTCATTTCCCTCAGCGAGAGGTTGGAGCGGATGCTCGACACGCCGGGCAGTTTGCGCAGCACCGTTTCGACGAAGTGGCTGTAGTCGTCCAGGTCTTTGGCGACTACCTGTAGCAGGAAGTCGGCTTCGCCGGTGGTGTTGTGGCAGCTCAGTACGCGGGAGCTGGCCTGGATGATGCGCTCGAACTCTGCCGTGGCGGCTTCGCTGTGCTGGGTGCAGGTGATTTGCACGAAGGCCAGCACGCTGGCGCCGACTTTACGGCGGTTGAGGATGGCCTGGTAGCCTTCGATCACTCCCAGCTCTTCCAGGCGTTTGTGGCGTCGCCAGCAGGTGGCTTCGCTCAGGTGCAGCTGCTCGGCCAGCCGTGCGTTGGCCACCCGCCCGTCTGCCTGCAGTAAGGTGGCTAATCGGGCCTCCTTTTTATCAAGCTCGCTCATTTTGAAAGGCTCTTTCGGTTTATTCATGTTGTTGAAAAGAGTGCTTCAAAAAGGCGCAGGATGTCCATCAGAAGGAAACGTAATTTCGGGCGTGGCTCGTTATAGTGCGTATACATCCAACGCACCGTCGACCGTTCAGGAGTGAGCCATGAAAGCCGTGGTATTCGAGCAGTTTTCCGCCCCGCCCAGCATCCAGCAGGTGCCCGACCCAGCGCCAGCGCCTCACGGGGTCGTGGTGAAGGTGATGGCCAATGGCGTATGCCGCAGTGATTGGCACGGCTGGATGGGCCACGACCCGGATATTCGGCTCCCCCATGTGCCGGGGCACGAGCTATCCGGCGTGGTGGAAGCGGTGGGCAAGGACGTGACGAAGTGGCGGGTCGGGGATCGTGTGACCGTGCCGTTCGTGGGCGGCTGCGGCACTTGCCCGGAGTGTAACGCAGGCCACCATCAGGTATGCGATAGCCAGTTCCAGCCAGGGTTTACTCACTGGGGCTCGTTTGCCGAGTATGTGGGCATTTACTACGCCGATGTGAACCTAGTCGCCCTGCCAGATACCCTAGCGTTCGACACTGCCGCCAGCCTGGGTTGCCGGTTCGTGACCTCTTTTCGTGCGGTGGTGGATCAGGGCCGCGTGTCCCCCGGGCAGTGGGTGGCCGTGCACGGCTGCGGCGGTGTAGGGCTGTCGGCCATCATGATCGCCAGCGCGGCGGGCGCGAACGTGGTGGCGGTGGATATATCCGAACAGGCGCTCGCCTTGGCGCGCCAGTTGGGCGCGGTGGCCACGGTGAATGCCAACCAAGAGGCCGAAGTGGTGGAGTCGGTGGTGGAAATCACTCAAGGGGGCGCGCACGTCTCGCTGGATGCGCTGGGTCACCCCACCACCTGCTTCAACTCTATTAGCAATTTGCGAAAGCGCGGCAAGCATGTCCAGGTAGGGTTGATGCTGGCAGATCACAGCACGCCAGCCATTCCCATGAGCAAGGTGATTGCTAATGAGCTGGAAATTCTGGGCAGTCATGGCATGCAGGCCCATCGCTACGATGCCATGCTGGCGATGATTCAGTCGGGCAAACTGGCGCCGGAAAAGCTGATTGGCCGCCGCATCACGCTAGAGGAGTCGGTGCAGGCGTTGATCAACATGGATAAGTTTGAAGGCGTGGGGGTCACCGTCGTCACGGAATTCTGATAAAAGAGGGCTGCTGATAACGCATCAGGTGAGTATCACGGCGCTGACCGGTGGGGGCGTTAGCTCTGGGGAAATGGTGGTCGTGCGCCCGCAAGAGGATAGCTTCACGGTGGTGGGGCGGCTGAGCGTTCCCAGCCGTTAAGGCGTTCTATTCATTTCCTTCAATGAACCGGGGCAAATTATTCGCTCCTCATCCGTCAATTGAGGTTTTACGCTGGGCGTATTGATAAGGAGAGCATTATGACATCAGCCAATACTCCATCCGTTCGCCGTGTGGTCGCTCAGCATCCTGCCCATCGGGACGATATCGGTGACCTGGTCACCCGCAGGCCGCTGCCGGGGCCTGGCGTGGATCAGCTCGATCCGTTTCTGTTCCTGAATCACCACGGCCCGCAGGTTTACCCGGCCAACAACCGCGGGCTGCCCTTTGGGCCGCACCCGCACCGTGGGTTTGAAACGGTGACGTTTATTTTAGAAGGCTCGCTGGCCCATGCCGACAGCGCCAAGCACCAGAGCGTGATTCACGCAGGCGGTGTGCAATGGATGACCGCCGGTAGCGGCATCGTCCATGCGGAAATTTCGCCGGAGGAGTTTCTGCGCGAGGGCGGCCCGCTGGAAATCTTGCAGCTGTGGGTCAACCTGCCGTCACGGCTGAAGATGAGCGAGCCGCGCTACGTGGGCTTGCAGCAAGAGGGCATCCCCGCTGTTGAGCTGTCGGGCGGCGGTACGCTCAACCTGATTGCCGGGGAGTGGCAGGGGCAAACAGGCCCGATTGAATCGCTGACCGGCGTGTTCATGTCGACGCTAGCGCTGCCTGGGGGCGCGCGTGAGCAGCTACCCGTGGCTCCTGGCCGGCAGGTGTTTCTGTACGTGGTGAGTGGTGACGTGACGGTGGGCGGCGAGCCTGCCAAAGCGCACCATTTGATCGAGCTCGACCGTGACGGCGAAAGCCTTGCCATCGAGGCAGCCAGCGATGCGCGCCTGCTGTTTGGCCATGGCGATGTCATTGATGAGCCGGTCTACTCCCACGGCCCCTTCGTGATGACCACCCGCGACGAGATCGTGCAGGCGGTAGAGGATTACCAGAACGGCAAGTTTGGCGGGCTTACCCTTTAAAGACCCGCTAATGCTCTAAACGCCCGCGCTACACCGGCTCGCCGCGATAGTAGTGCCATAAAAACAGCGACCCCACGCTGCGCCAGGGTGCCCAGTGCTCTACCATCTGGCGCGCCTGCTTCGGCGTGGGTTTGTTTTCCATGCCCTTCAGGCGGCCCAGCGCCACTCTTAACGCAAGGTCGTCGGCGGGGAAGATATCGGGGCGCTGGAGTGAGAACATCAGGTAGATCTCGGCGCTCCAGCGGCCAAACCCACGCAGCTGGGTAATCGCGGCAATCGCCTCGTCATCGCTGAGGTGCGCCAATCCATCGGCGCTAAACGTGCCCGCCAGCTCCGCCTCTGCCAGCCCTTTGGCATACTCGATTTTACGCCACGATAGCCCCGCATCGCGCATCGCGCAGCGCCTGGCCTTCCACCTCCATCACCGCTTTGGCGTGCAGCTCCGGCAGCAGCGTATTCACCCGGCCCATGATGGCCCGTGCGGCCTCGGTAGAGATCTGCTGGCTGACGATGGTCGAGAAGAAGGTCGCAAAGCCTGGATCGCGCTGGCGCGGGTTGGGCGCGCCGACTAAGGGGTAAGCGCGGGCAATGTCGGGGTCGGCATTGGCCAGTGCCTGCATGGCGTGCTCGATGGTGCTGGAGGTCATAACCGGCTCACTTGATGAAAAGATAATCGTAACATCCTAGCAGTTGCTTCTTGGGTGCTGCCGCGTCAGTGTCCACGGGGCTGCCCCTTTGCACGCTAACTTTTTTAGCGTCATATATTTCTACTTTCGTCTAATCCTGCCATCATTTGACGCAATCTAAGACCGTTTTGATAAGCAGGCGTTTTATCCAGCGCCTGGGGAGAGAGGTATGCAAGAGTTGTCATCGGGGCTGGCGCGTAACCCGCGATTGGCAGAGTTTGTACTGGCGCTGGGTGGGTTCGGCATTGGTACCAGCGAGTTCGTGATCATGGGACTGATGAACCGCGTGGCGGAGGATTTAGCCGTAACGGTGCCGCAAGTGGGCTATGCGATTAGTAGCTACGCACTGGGCGTGGTAGTGGGTGCACCGCTGATTTCGGCGCTGGCCGCACGGGTACCCAGGCGGGCGCTGCTGATTGCGCTGATGCTGGTGTTTGCCGTGGGCAATATTGCCAGCGCCATGGCGCCGGGGTTTTGGTCGTTTGTGGGCCTGCGCTTTTTGGCGGGGCTGCCTCATGGTGCCTACTTCGGCATAGCGGCGCTGGTCGCGGCAGGAGCGGTGCCGATTGACCAGCGAGCGCGGGCTATTTCGCGGGTAATGTTGGGGCTCACGGTAGCGATTTTAATTGGTGCACCGCTGGGTACCTGGGCGGGTAACGTCTTTGGTTGGCAAATCGCTTTTGCCGGTGTGGGAGTGATTGCGCTGTTAACGGCACTGCTCATTCGGTTATGCGTGCCGGTGCAGCCGTTTGATGCCCACGCGAGCCCGTTAAGAGAGCTATCTGCACTGGTGAAGCAGCGGGTGCTGGTGACCATTGCGATTGCCTGTATTGGTTGCGGCGGTATGTTTTCGATCTTCAGCTATGTGATGCCGACGCTGACCCAGCAGGCGGGCATGAGCGAAGCGCTGGGGCCTTTGGTGCTGGTCATTTTTGGCCTGGGCTCCATCGCCGGTAACTTGGTGGGCGGGCGCATGGCGGATAAAGACCTGATGCGGGCCATTCCTACCATTTTGGTGTGGTGCGCGGTGGTGCAGGGGCTGTTCTACTTTGCTGCCAACCAGGTGTGGTCGGGACTGCTGTTCGTGGGATTGGTGGGCACCAGCATGGCGCTTGCGCCGTCGCTGCAAACCCGCCTGATGGACGTGGCCGAAGACGCCCAAACCATGGCGGCCTCCATGAATCATGCGGCGTTTAACGGGGCGAACGCGCTGGGGGCATGGCTGGCGGGCTTGGCGATTAGCGCTGGGTTCAGCTGGTCGAGCACGGGGCTGGTAGGGGCCGGGCTTGCGCTGTGTGGCCTAGTGATTTTCGCTTGGGGGCGCTGGCTGGAAAAACGCACCTATCCCGCGGAGCCGTCGGTGGCTCAGAACTACAAATAAAGCGCTATAAATAAGTGATTGCTAAATAAATATTTAGAGCATTTAAAGTGGCAAAAAACGCTTATCGTTTCTAGGGTGTAAAGGTGCAATCCATAAGGAGGTGACCTATGCATAACCTAGTGAAGACATCGCGCGTTGTAACCCCGCGACTCGTAACATTAAGTGCTATTGCAGCGATGACTCTGGCGCTGGCGGGCTGTGGAACGACCACTAGCGAGCGTGCTACCAGTGGTGCTGGCGTAGGGGCGGCTGTTGGTGCTGGGGCCGCTGCGGTCACCGGTGGTAGCGT
The DNA here is from genome assembly GCF_024124725.1 of Halomonas sp. Ps84H-12. Classification (NCBI taxonomy): domain Bacteria; kingdom Pseudomonadati; phylum Pseudomonadota; class Gammaproteobacteria; order Oceanospirillales; family Halomonadaceae; genus Halomonas; species Halomonas sp. Ps84H-12. Next base: position 76,143 of record NZ_JAMXSJ010000009.1, read on the forward strand.
CACCCAAGGTGCTGTGATTGGCGGTGGCGTGGGTGCTGCCACCGGTGCCGCCACTGATGAGGACGATATCAACCTCGACTAACCCGCCTATCTATCGACACAGCCTGAAGCCGCGCATGCCTAAATGAAAGTGGTCGGCATGCGCGGCGTTGTACTCAGGCCCCAGTACATTGCCGAAGGTATCGCAGGCGCCATCCCGCGCTGCCCGCAAGAGCTCTCCCATTTCTCCCTCGTCATCCCAGTCGCGAATCAGCGTAATCTGACCTCCGTGTGGTTTCTTGAACCCCTACAGTCCCTGCCAGGGGTGTGCGATACTGCGCACCCAATAACGCCGGCAGTGGCCGGCCTGCGTGATAACGAACGACCATTTTGACTAACTAGGGAAGCGCTTCATGTCCCAGGGTACGCTGTTTATTGTTTCTGCCCCGTCGGGCGCGGGTAAAACCAGCCTCGTTCGTGAGCTGATCGAAAGCCTGGACGGCATTCAGGTGTCGGTGTCGCATACCACGCGTGCCAAACGCGAAGGTGAGGTCAATGGCGTCAACTACCACTTTACCCAAGTGCCTGACTTCGAAGCGATGATCGACCGCGGCGACTTCTTCGAGTATGCCAAGGTCTTCGACAATTACTATGGCACGTCGCGTCAGTCGGTCCAAACCTTGCTAGACGCGGGGCAAGACGTCATCCTAGAGATCGATTGGCAGGGCGCGCAGCAGGTACGCGAGCAGATGCCTTCTGCCGTGTCGATCTTCATCCTACCGCCATCGCGTAGCGAGCTGGAGCGACGTCTCTCCAGCCGTGGCACCGACGAACACGCGGTGATCGCTCGGCGCATGCGCGATGCGGTCAGCGAGATGTCTCATTACGATGAGTACGATTACTTAGTGATTAACGACGATTTCACCACCGCCCTGCAAGAGCTGCAGTCGCTGGTGATCAGCCGCCGCCTCACGCGTGCTGCAATGCAAGAACGCCACGCCCCCTTGCTCGATGCGCTCTTGTCACAGGCGCCTAGCGTCGAGTAATCTATCAGGTCCTATCACCACTCTTTTCGCTGGGTCGGCGACGTTGTTCAACAACGCCGGCCCGGCGTCGTCATTACAGGAAGGCCCCATGGCTCGCGTAACCGTTGAAGATTGTCTGGAAAATGTAGAAAACCGCTTCAAACTGGTGATGATTTCCACCCATCGTGCTCGCCAGCTGGCCCGCGGCTCCCGCGATGCACTGCTGCCCTGGGAAAACGACAAGCCGACCGTGATGGCGTTGCGTGAAATCGCCGCTGGCCTGGTCGACCACACCGTTTTGGACGAGCCAGTTGAAGCTCCTGTGCGTGCGCGTCCTGCTATGACGCCTAGCGCTCAAATCGACGATTAAGCTAGCACCGATTAGAGGCGCGGTACATGTTCACCATTGATGACCTAGCTGACCGACTCGGCGGCTACTTACCCCCGGATGAGATCCAGCAGGTCAAGCGCGCCTTCTACTACGCTGAGCAGGCCCACGATGGCCAGCGCCGCCGCTCTGGCGAGCCGTACGTCACCCATCCGCTGGCGGTCGCTAATATTCTCGCTAACATGCACATGGACCATCAGAGCCTGATGGCCGCCATGCTGCATGATGTGATTGAAGACACCGGCGTCTCTAAAAAAGCCCTGGCGGCGCAGTTTGGCAAGCCTGTGGCTGAGTTGGTAGATGGCGTCTCCAAGCTGACCCAAATCACTTTTGAAGATAAAGCCGTCGCTCAGGCGGAGAATTTTCAAAAGATGGTGTTGGCAATGTCGCGGGACATCCGCGTCATCATCGTCAAGCTGGCCGACCGGCTGCACAACATGCGCACCTTGGGCGCACTGCGGCCCGATAAAAAACGCCGCATTGCCCGTGAAACGTTAGAAATCTACGCCCGTATTGCAGGGCGACTGGGGATCAACACCATTCGTGTGGAGCTGGAAGACCTCTCGTTCCAGGCGATTCACCCCATGCGGGCCGAGCGTATCAAACGCGCGGTGGCCAGCGCGCGGGGCAATCGCCGCAGCGCCATGCGGGAAATCCAGGCCTCGCTGCAGCAGAGCCTGGACGACGAAGGCCTAAAAGGCACGGTGATTGGCCGCCAAAAACATCTGCTCTCGATTTATAAAAAGATGCGCGACCAGCGCAAGCCGTTTGCCGAGATTATGGATGTCTTCGGTTTTCGCATTATCACCGAAGACGTGGCCAGCTGTTATCGCATCCTTGGCGTCGTGCATAACCTCTATAAGCCGGTACCGGGGCGCTTTAAAGACTACATCGCGATTCCCAAGGCGAATGGTTACCAAAGTCTGCACACCACGCTGTTTGGCCAGCGCGGCATGCCCATCGAGGTGCAAATCCGCACCCGTGAAATGGAAGCCATGGCCAATAACGGAATTGCCGCGCACTGGCTCTACAAAGCCGGGCAGACGGCGCATCCGATTGCTGAAGGCAGCCATGCCCGCGCCCGTGCCTGGGTGAAAGGGCTGCTGGAGATGCAGCGCCACGCGGGGGATTCGTTGGAGTTTATCGAACACGTCAAAAACGACCTGTTCCCCGACGATGTCTACGTGTTCACCCCAAAAGGCGACATCATGGAGCTGCCCCAGGGCGCCACGGTGATCGACTTCGCCTACAGCGTACACACCGATATCGGCAATAACTGCATCGCCTGCCGCATCGATCGCCACCTCGCGCCGCTCTCCACGAGGCTGGAAAGCGGCCAGACGCTGGAGATTATCACCGCCCCCGGTGCGCGGCCGAACCTAGCGTGGCTGAATTTCGTCACCACTGCCAAGGCGCGCTCCGCCATTCGCCATGCGTTGAAGCATCAGCAGCAGGCGGAGGCGGTGATGCTGGGCCGTCGACTGCTCAACAAGGCGCTGGCATCGTTCGAAACGAGCCTGGAAGAGCTCGACGAGAGTGTCTTCGAACAGGCGTTCAAAGAGTTGGATGTGTCGTCGCTGGACGCCTTGCTCGAATCGTTGGGGTTAGGCAACCGCATGGCCCACGTAGTGGCCCGCCGTTTGGTCGATGTTGCGCATGGCGATAGCTTTGATAAGACGCTTTCCGACAATAGCGATAAGGCTGTGGTGATTAGCGGAAGCGAAGGCATGGTGCTTAACTTTGCCCGCTGCTGCCACCCGTTACCCGGCGACCCGGTGGTAGGGCATCTGTCGGTCGGTAAAGGGCTGGTGGTACACCGTAGCGAGTGTAAAAACCTCGCTGACCGTAAAAACGATCCTGAAAAGCTGTTTGCCCTGGAGTGGTCCGAGCATATTGATGAGGACTTCCCTGTGGCGCTGCGCATCGAAATTGAAAGCCGCCGTGGCCTTGTTGCTGAACTGGCAGGCCTAGTGACCGATGCCGATGCCAATATCGAACGTATCGGCATTGAGGAGCGCGATGCTCGGCTTTCCACCGTCAATCTCACGCTGTCGGTGAAAGGACGGGTACACCTCGCCCGTATTATTAAACGCATTCGCAACCTGCCCAACGTTGGCAAAATTACCCGTACTGCAAACTAAACGCTTATGCGCCTAGCGCTGGCTTTTCAAGCTGGCAGCGTAGGCCATGGTGATAATAATCAACGTTTCATTAATACAGGAGCATGACACCCCATGAGCAATAAAGCGGTTATCAACACAGAAAAAGCCCCTGCCGCCATCGGCCCGTACTCCCAGGCTGTCAAAGCGGGCAACACGGTTTACCTGTCGGGTCAGATCCCGCTTAATCCGGAAACCATGGAAATTGTCTCTGATGATTTCGAAGCCCAGGCGCGTCAGGTGTTCACCAACCTACAGGCCGTGTGTGAAGAAGCCGCAGGCTCGCTGGGCGATATCGTCAAGCTCAACCTCTACCTGGTCGACTTGGACAACTTTGCGATCGTCAACAAGGTGATGGAAGAGTTCTTTTCCACGCCGTTCCCGGCGCGTGCGGCGGTGGGTGTTAAAGCGCTGCCTAAAGGCAGCCAGGTAGAAGCCGAAGCCGTAATGGTGATCGGCGACTAAACGGCGTGACACCGACGCATACAAAAAGAGCGAGCCGATGAGGCTCGCTCTTTGCCTTTTCTAGCGTTCTAATCGACTCGCGGCTAGGGCGCTAGGCTTTTTGCAACTCTAAAAAACCGCCCTCTTTCAACACCTGGGCATAGCCCTCTTTGTAGGTCGGATAGCGGAAGGTGTAGCCGGTTTCGAGAATACGGCGGTTGTCGCAACGCTTGCTGGCACGACGGCGCAGCGGCGACTGCATGGTGTCGGTGGACTCCACCTTCAACTGTTTGGCCAACCACGCCATCACGTTGTGCAGGGTCACCGGTTCGCAGTCGCTACCGAGATAAAGGTCGGCCAGCGGTGTGCCGCTCTCCTGGCAGCGGATCAGGTGCGCCAGAATGCCGGTGCAGTCGTCCCGATGGATGCGGTTGGAGTAGATCACCGGTGTCACGGCGGCAATACGGCCCTCCGCAACCTGGTGAATCAAACGGTCACGCCCCGGGCCATAAATGCCGGAAAAACGCACCACCGTACCCGGCAGCGGATGGTTGAGCAGCGCCTGTTCCGCCTCGCGCATCAGGTTGCCGGAGAAGCTGGTGGATTCCGTGGGGCTCTCTTCGTTAACGACTTCGCCCTCTTGCTGACCATAGACGCTAGTAGAGGAGACAAAGAAGATGCGGCGCGGAGGCTTCTCGTGCTGTTCCATGACGCTGAGAACGCGCTTGAGACCATCTGGGTAGGCGCTCTGGTAAGCACTCTCTTCAAAGCGGTCTGCGCTGACGGTGTAAATCACGTAGTCGGCTTGGGGCAGTGCGCTGGCGTCGGCCCCTTCCAAGGTGCTGAGATCAAGGGCTAACGGCTCAATGCCGGTATGCTCTAATGCCTTGGCTTGGCGGCGCACGCCAATCACCCGATGCCCCTCGTCCAGCAGCTCTTGTCCAAGCGTGACGCCGATGTCTCCACAGCCGATAATCAGTATCGTTAGCTTCAACTTGCTCACCCCTCTTGATTAATATTCCCTATCAGATACAAAGTCCCTATGAGATGTGCCATCTTCAATAAGGCTTGTCTGTCCTTTTCCGTCTCGCTAACACCATTACTAGTCACGAGCTGCAACGAGAGGATGCCACTGGCACCGCTATGACTTTAACAGAACTTCGCTACATCGTAACCCTTGCCCAGGAGCGCCACTTTGGCCGCGCCGCTGAACGCTGCCATGTTTCTCAACCGACGCTCTCAGTCGCAGTGAAAAAGCTCGAAGATGAGCTGGAAATTCCCCTGTTTGAACGCTCTAAATCCACGGTGCAAGTCACCCCTCTGGGCGAAAAAATCGTCGCCCAGGCCCAGCGTGTGCTGGAGCAGAGCGGGCTGATTTATGAGTTGGCCAGTGCCGGCAAAGACCAGCTAGCGAACCCGCTGCGCATTGGTGCGATTTACACCATCGGGCCTTACCTGTTCCCGCACCTGGTGCCCGCGCTGGCCAACGCCGCGCCGCAAATGCCGCTCTATATTGAAGAGGGCATGACCGGCACGCTGCGGGCCAAGCTGCGCAGCGGCGAGCTAGACGTGATTATCGTTGCGCTACCGTTTACTGAAACCGACGTGGTCACCAAGCCGATCTACGACGAGCACTTTGAAGTGTTAATGCCCGCCAGCCACCCGTGGGTCGAGCGCGAGGCGATCCATAAAGAAGACTTATTAGAAGAGCGGCTGCTGCTATTAGGGGAAGGGCACTGCTTCCGCGATCAAATTTTGGAAGCCTGCCCGGCGATTACCCAAAAGCTCAACAGCCCCAATAATACCCTGATTGCCGAAGGCGGCTCGCTTGAGACCATTCGCCATATGGTGGCCTCTAAGCTGGGGATTACCGTGCTGCCTCAGTCGGCACTTGGCACCGACCAGTACGAAAATTCCATGCTGGTCAGCCGCCCGTTTGTGGCCCCCGCCCCTTCACGCACCGTGGCGATTGCCTGGCGGGCCAGCTTCCCACGGCCCAAGGCCATTGATGCCTTGGCCAAGGCGATTAGCCAGTGCCAGCAGCCGGTGCATAAGAAGAATGCTCCCTCATGAGTGAGCTGTCTGCACCGGTCACGGCGCTGAAGGGCGTGGGGGAAGCGCTGGCGATTAAGCTCGCCCGGCTCGGCGTGGAACGCATCAGCGACCTGTTGTTCCACTTGCCGCTGCGTTACCAAGACCGCACGCGACTTACCCCCATTGGCCTGCTGCGAGCAGGCCATGAAGCGGTAGTAGAGGGCGAAGTCACTGCCTGCGATATCGTTAAGGGGCGGCGGCGCAGCCTGCTGATTCGCCTGCGCGACGGTAGCGGCATTTTAAGCCTGCGGTTTTTTCACTTCTCGCCAGCCCAACAGCAGCAGCTTCGCCCCGGCGTCATCGTTCGGGCGTTTGGCGAAGCGCGGGCGGGCGCCACGGGGCTGGAGATTTATCATCCCGAGTATCGGCTTAGCGGCGGTAGCGAAACGCCGGTCGAGGAGTACTACACGCCGATTTATCCCACCACCGAGGGGCTTCACCAAACCCGTCTGCGAGCGCTGACCCAGCAAGCGTTGCGCCTGCTAGAGCAAGCCCCCGAAACGCTGCCCGATGTGATTCCCGATGCGCTGCGTCAGCGCTTCCAACTGCCGGGGCTACACGCCAGCTTGCAGCTACTGCACCAGCCGCCGCCAGACGTAGATTTAGAGCAGCTTGCCCACGGCCTTCATCCCGCCACGCGGCGGCTCGCCTTGGAAGAGCTGCTGGCCCATCAGCTTAGCCTGCGGGAAGTGCGCCTGCGTATTCAGGCAGACGGCGCGCCAGAGCTGCCCTCCGGGCGTAGCCTGCAAACGCGCTTTCTGGCGCAGCTACCGTTTGCGCTCACCGGTGCCCAGCGTCGGGTGCTGGAAGAGATCGCCCTCGACCTAGCACGCCCTGCACCCATGCTGCGGCTGGTGCAGGGGGATGTGGGCTCCGGAAAAACCGTGGTGGCCGCCATGGCGGCGCTATCGGCGCTGGCGGGCAATTGCCAAGCGGCCATGATGGCACCGACGGAAATCCTCGCTGAGCAGCACTATCGTTCGTTCAAGGCATGGTTTGAGCCGCTGGGCATCGAAGTCGCGTGGCTGGCGGGCAAGCTAAAGGGCAAGGCCCGGCTGGATGCCAAAGCCGCCATTGCCGATGGCCGAGCGCGCATGGTGGTGGGCACCCACGCGCTGTTTCAAGGTGATGTGCACTTCCAGTGCCTGGGGCTGGCGATTATCGATGAGCAGCACCGCTTTGGCGTTCACCAACGCCTCGCCCTGCGTGAAAAGGGCGAAGCGGGTGGGTTAACCCCCCATCAGCTGATCATGACCGCCACGCCGATTCCCCGCACGCTGGCCATGAGCGCCTACGCGGATCTGGATGTGTCGGTGATCGACGAGCTGCCGCCAGGGCGCACGCCGGTGAAAACCGTGGTGGTGTCGGACGAGCGTCGCCCCGAGGTGGTCGAGCGCATCCGCAACGCCTGCAGTGACGGTCGCCAAGCGTATTGGGTGTGCACGCTGATTGAGGAATCCGAGGTGCTCCAATGTCAGGCCGCCGAGGTAACGCGTGATGAGCTGACCCAAGCGCTGCCGGAATTAGCCGTTGGGCTGATTCATGGGCGCATGAAAGCTGCGGAAAAGGCCGAGGTGATGGACGCCTTCAAGAGCGGCGAGCTGGATCTACTGGTGGCCACCACGGTGATTGAGGTGGGAGTCGACGTGCCCAACGCCAGCCTGATGATCATCGAAAACCCGGAGCGCTTAGGGCTTTCCCAGCTTCACCAGCTGCGTGGGCGGGTAGGACGCGGCAGCACCGAAAGCTTCTGCGTGCTGCTTTATCACCCGCCGCTCTCCAAAAGCTCCCGGGAACGGCTCGGCGTGATGCGGGAAACCACCGACGGCTTCCGCATTGCTGAAAAAGATTTGGAAATTCGTGGCCCCGGCGAAGTGCTTGGCACTCGCCAAACCGGCCTCGCCCAAATGAAAATCGCGGATTTAGAGCGCGATGCCGACCAGCTAGAGCGGGTGACCGCCCTGGCCAAGGCGCTGCAGGGCAATGCCGACGTGACGGCCGTGCTGGTGCGCCGCTGGCTGGGTGAAGCGGCAGGCCGCTACGGGCAGGTGTAGCGGCAGGGCATGGGTATGCGCGCGGTGCTAAACCGCTGCGTTAGGCTCGTGGAGCTTTTCGGCGCTGGGGCTTGTTAAGCGGTTGGCGGCATCGCTCAGCGGGCCAAGCTGGCTGGCAATTAGGCGCAGCTGGCTTTGGATGGGGCGATAGAGCGTGACGGCCTTCTCTTCCGCTGCGCCGCTTTGCTCCTCTAACTGACTCAGCAGCTCGTTGGCAGGCGCGGTCAGCGGCTCCACGGGTAGGCGTTTATCCAGCTGCTCGGCCAGTTGCTCTAACAGGGCACTAATCCGCTTGGCAAGCGACACAAAAGCGGCATCGTCCTCATCTTCTGCCAGCCGATGGCGGTGGGCACCCAGCGCGGAGAGGTGGCTTAACAGCGTGTTGGAAAGTACCAAAAAGCGCAGCCCGTTATCAGCATCCTGCTTACGATAGTGCCCCGGCTCGTGGAGCATGTTGGTAAGCAGGGTCGAGAGCGCCGCATCCGCGTTATGGGCGTTACGCCGTGCTAAGCGGTAAGCCAGATCGTCCTGCTTGCCCTCTTCATACTGGTGAACGATTTCGTCCAAATAGCGGCGGTGGTTGGTGAGCACCTTGGCCGCTTCGCGGTACAGGCGGCGGCCTTGCCAATCCGGCAGAATAAAAAACACCGCCAGCCCCGCAATCAGCGAGCCAATCAAGGTGTCAAACAGCCGCGGCCAGATCAGGTCAAAGCCATCGCCCACTTGGTTAAAGCTGCACAGCACCAGCAGCGTGATAGAGGCGGTGGCAACCACATAGTGCTTTTCCCGATTGGCAAAAAACGATACGCCTGCCGCCACTGCAATCATGCTCTGGATAAGTGGCTGGGGGAACAGGCTGATAGACGCCCAGCCTGCAATCAGCCCAAGCACCGTGCCCAGAATCCGCTGGGAGAGAAAGCGCCGGGTGGTGGCGAAGTTAGGTCGACATACGAACAGCGTGGTCAGCAAAATCCAAAAGCCCTGCTGTGGGTCGAGCCACTGCAACAGCCCGTAACCCACCACCAGCGCGGTGGTTAAGCGCACCGCGTGGCGAAAGGTGGGCGAACCCAGCGTGAAGTTCAACCGCACCCGTTTCCAGGCTTCCAGCAGGCTAGAGGGCGAGCGGTCATAAAGCGCGCTATCCCGGCGTTCGCTGCCGGTGTCCGGGTTGTGGACGCTGGCAATCTGCGCTTCTAGCGTGGAGAGGTTGTCCGCTAACGCATTCAACGGGCGTATCAGCGGCCGCCACTCGGGCTTGCCGCGCTCGCTAAGATTATCAATCGAAGCGCGTAGGTCGGCCAGCGCCTGTTCGCTCTGCTCGTGACTGAAAGGGCGGTTGAGCAGCAGCGACTTGGCTAGCTGGCGGCAGGCACGGCCCTGCTGGTCCAGCAGCCGCTGGCAGCGAAACAGTACGTCGTGATGAAAAAAGGCGTCAGTAAGTGCGCTGTAAGGGTAGTGGGTGGAGCTTGCCCGCTCGTGGATATCTTGAGCGATAAAGTAAATTTTCAGGTAGCGGTTGAGCTTACGGCTGCCGCGCTGGCCTTCCAGGCGGCGAAAGATCATCTCTTTTGCTTGGTTAAGAGCATCCACTACCTTGCCGTTCTGGCGAGCGAGCGCCACGCGGCGGGCCTCTACATCAACGCCCCGTACCGGCTCAAACAGCGCCGATTTCAAAATCAAGAACTCACCCAGGGCTTTGTACACCCGTGCCATGCTCTGTTTCACCGGCTGGCGGGAGAACAGCGCGCACCACACCACCGAAATCGCTCCGTACCAGGCGGCACCGGCCAACAGCAGCAGCTGGCGGGAGGCGACGTCCTCATCCACACCGCCGTGCTGTTCAATATTGATCATGGAGTAGATCGAAAGAATGAGCGTTCCGGAGGCAATGGTTGCGTAACGCTGGCCAATCGCCCCCAGCATGATCAGCGTAAAGGTGGACACCGCCAAACCCACCGCAAATAGCCACGGCCACGGAAACAGCCACTGCACCACGAACGACGCCGAGGCAAAGCAGAGCAGCGTGACCACCAACGCCTGCAAACGCCCTTGCCAGCTATCGTCGGTCTCTGAGAGAGCGCTGGCAATAATGCCCAGAAACAGCGGAATCACCAGCGCCACATCCCCCGCCAGCCCGCTAAACAGCAGCGCCCCGCTGAAGGCGATAAACACCCGCAGGCTGTAGGCGAACTTATCTAGGGTCCAAAGGCGGCGCAGGGAATGGGTCAGAGGCATAGAGGCTCTTGTGAGTTTGCTGTTGTTAGACTTTAGTATAAATAGTGTGCCGGTACGTGGCTATGGTGTGCCGTTAACGAAAAACCCCGCAGCGTTTGGCTGCGGGGAGCAGGTTGCCTGCGGCTGGGCGTATGGCGCTACAAATACTTCAACAATTTTTGCAGCTTGTTCATATCGGAGGAGTCGCCGACGAGGCGGACGTCTCCTGCCACCATGCCGTCCAGAAACGCCTGCTGGGTAGGCTTCTTGAGAATACGCAGCGCCGCGTCTTGGTCGCGAAAGCGCAGCTCAAGGTCTAGATCGACGGGCAACCCCTTGCCGGTGGTGATGCCGTTAGGCGCCATCCGGTAGTAGCGGGCGGTGCTTAAGTCTTCCGTAGCGACACCCCAGTCGAGGCCGCGCATGCGTTCAAGCTGCTCACGAAAGCGCGGCTTGCGGCGCAGGGCTCGCTTGAGCATAAAGCCCAGTAGCCACAGCGTCAGCGAAAGCTTCATTAGGAAACGGCGTCCTTGAGCGCTTTGCCTGGCTTAAACGCGACGTTTTTGCTGGCCGGGATCTGCAGTGGAGCGCCGGTTTGCGGGTTTTTACCGGTACGGGCAGCGCGCTCGCGAACGGTAAACGTACCAAAACCGATCAGCGCTACATCTTCACCTTTAGCAACGCTGTTGGTGATTTCGTCCAGGATGACATTGAGGACTTGGCCAGCTTTGTCTTTGGAAAGGTCAGCACTTTCAGCGATGGCTGCAGCGAGTTCAGGTTTGCGCATAAAGGAATCTCCCTTGTGGAAAACAAACATCAATGTTGTTGGTAGCCTACCCAGCAGGCAGCGCTTCTTTAGCCTAGTCGTGGATGCGGCGAAAATCAGCCTAGCAGGCCTGGGGCAGCTCTGGAAAGCTCCACTTTCCTTCTCACGCAGCCGCCTGTCAACGCAAAACCAATCAAACGTCCGTCTTTATTTTCCGCTAACGCGGTGAAATCATTGCCGTCGCCCTCAATCCGCCAGCGCTCTGGGGGCTGAGTGGGAGGGTAGGCCACCACGGGTAGCAGCGGGGTTTTCACCACGACTGGCCAAGCGCCGAAGCTAACAGACGTTGGGGTGCCGCCAAGGGTAGCTGCCAGGGCTTTGACGCTTGCTTGCAGCGGCTGCACATACATGGCGTTCACCCCATCAATACACGCGGCATCGCCCAACGCATAAATATGCGGCTGGTTGGTGCGTAGCTGCCGGTCAACCTGAATGCCGCTGGGGCTAACACTCAGCCCTGCCGCTTCAGCAAGCTGCGTGCGAGGTGCCAAACCGGTCGCGAATAGGATGATATCTACCGTATGGCGCTCGCCATTGTCGAGTTGCAGCGTCAAAGCGTTGTCTGCATCTTGGGATAATGTCTCTAAGGTGCGTCCAAGCGCTAAACGAATACCAGCCTCTTGAAACGTATCGGCCAGTGCGCTACCCAGCCGCTCAGGGAGTAGGCGCGGCAAAGGGGCGCTCTCTGGTGCAATCACAGTGACTTGGTGCCCACCTGCGTGTAGGTCGTTGGCGAATTCACAGCCGACTAATCCGGCGCCAATAATCGCGACGCGAGTAGGCTGGTTGAGTGCTCCGTGTAGGCGGCGGTAGTCATCCAAGTCGTTGACGGTAAAACAGCGCTCGGCCAGCTCGCTCGGTATGCGAAACGGCGTGCGAGGGGCCGCGCCGGTGGCGAGCACTAGCTCATCGTAGCCAAGCGTTGCTCCGCTGCTGAGTTGCAGTACGTGGTTATCCACATCCAGTTGCGTGACGAGGGTGTGGGTAACGATCTGTGCGTTTAATTCATCGGCGAGCGCTTCAGCGCTGCGCTGGGCGAGCTTGTCAGGGCTCAAGCGCTTGGCGAAGCCTGTCGACAGCAGCGGTTTGCTGTAATCATCACCGCTGTCAGCGCTGACCAGCGTGATTGTGCGCGTATCCCCTTGGCGTCGCAGCGCGCGAGCGAGGCCAACGCCTGCCATGCCGGTGCCCACAATCACCAGCGCGGCGTGGTGGTGAGGTGTTCTGGAAGATGTCGTGTGTGAGTCGGGCATACCGTCACCAAACGTCAGAGGAACAAAAGCCTGTAAAGCCACCATGTTACACTAGCCCGCTCTGAATTGACCGCCTTGGAGGCTTAGGTGACCGCCCCTGTGTTATCCACACCTGCGTTTTCGCTCTTCCCTCAGTGGCTGCCCGTGGCAGCCGCTCAGCCAGCCATGAGTGCGCCTTGGTGGCAGTGGGTAGCGTCCACGGATTCCTTAACCGCGCGCCTCATGGCAGCAGGCGAGCCGGGAACGTTTCGGGTGCGCTTGCTGCGCCAAACCATTGGCCTGCCCCAGCGCGATGAAGCCTTGGCCCTAAGCATCGCGCCACGCCGCTACGCGTGGCTGCGCGAGGTGGCGCTGTGTGTTGATGAAACGCCGTGGGTGGTAGCGCGTTCGGTGGCCCCGCTTCACCAGCTACAGGGAAAAGGGTTAGGGAAGTTGGGCGAACGCTCGTTAGGCAGTTGGCTATTTCAGCAGCCCGACTTGGTTCGTGGGCCGCTGGAAGCCACGGCGACGCCGCCACGTTTTACCCACCAGCAGCCGGGGCTATCGGCCAATAGCTTATGGGGGCGGCGCTCTGTCTTTGAACATGGTGGGCTTTCGTTACTGGTTCAGGAGTATTTTTTATCTACCATGGCGGATGCGCTGGGCCTTCCGTCGCGCTAGGCTAACGCAGCAGCTTTTTTGACGAGGTAAGCATGAGCATGGACCGTTCTCTGTTGCGCCCGACCGGGTGGGCCCGTTTGGCAGATTTCTTACAGTTAATGCGCTTGGACCGGCCCATTGGCACTTGGCTGCTGATGTGGCCAACGCTGTGGGCGCTGTGGGTCGCGTCAGAGGGCGTGCCAGGCCGCGATGTACTGCTGATTTTTATTGCCGGGGTATATGTGATGCGCGCCGCAGGCTGCGTGGTGAACGACTACGCCGACCGCCACTTCGATGGCCATGTAAAGCGTACCAAGCAGCGGCCACTGGCCACCGGTCGGATCAGCGAAACCGAAGCGCAGCTGCTATTTGTGGCGCTGGTGGCTGCCGCCTTTATTTTAGTGCTGCTGACCAACTGGTTTACCGTGCTGCTCTCGCTTGGGGGTGTGCTGCTGGCATTTATTTATCCGTTTATGAAACGCTACACACACTTTCCTCAGGTGGTGCTCGGGGCGGCTTTCTCCTGGGCGATCCCGATGGCGTTTGGCGCGGTACTGGGGCATGTGCCGCTGGAAGGCTGGCTGCTATTTAGCGCTAACCTGCTGTGGACGGTGGCTTACGATACCCAATACGCCATGGTGGATCGTGACGATGATCTGAAAATCGGCATTAAATCCACCGCGGTGCTGTTTGGCAGCGCCGACCGTTTCATCATTGGCCTGCTGCAGCTTGCTACGCTGGCGTTGCTTACCTGGGTGGGGTTGCGGGTTGAGTTAGGCGGTTTTTTCTGGCTGGGCTTGGTAGGCATGGCAGCGACGTTTGCTCATCAGCAGCGGTTAATTTTTCACTGTGACCGCGACCGCTGCTTCCAGGCGTTTCTGAATAACCACTGGTCAGGGCTCTTGGTGTTTGCCGGAATTGTTCTGAGCTGGTGGCCTGCAGCTGGCTAATTATGCTGGGTGTCATAGAATTGTCATTAAGTCATGGTGTCATCGTCACAGACATGTCATTGAACTGTTTTGTATAAACGAGTTTTCATAGAACACCGTGAGGCCCTGGATGACCGCCAAGACCGTACTGATTGTCGATGACGAGGCACCCATTCGCGAGATGATCGCTGTGGCGCTGGAAATGGCTGACTATCGCGTGCTTGAAGCGGACAACGCCCAGGATGCCCATGCGATGGTCGTTGACCACCAGCCCGACCTGCTGCTGCTGGACTGGATGATGCCGGGCACCAGCGGCATCGAGCTGGCCCGTCGTCTCAAGCGCGAAGAGGCCACCGCTGAGCTGCCAATTATTATGCTGACCGCCAAAGGCGAAGAGGATAATAAAATTCAGGGCCTGGAGGCGGGGGCGGATGACTACATCACCAAGCCGTTTTCCCCCCGCGAGTTGGTGGCTCGTCTTAAAGCCGTGCTACGCCGGGCGACCCCGCGCGGTGTGGAAGACCCCATCGAAATCAATGGATTGCTACTGGACCCAGTGAGCCATCGCGTCAGCGCCCATGGCAAAGCGCTGGAGATGGGCCCTACCGAGTACCGCTTACTGCAATTCTTTATGACTCACCAAGAGCGCGCCTATACCCGTAGCCAGCTACTTGATCAGGTGTGGGGCGGCAATGTGTATGTAGAAGAGCGCACGGTGGATGTGCATATTCGCCGGTTGCGCAAAGCGCTAGGTGAAGCGCATCAGAATCTGATTCAAACAGTGCGTGGCACTGGGTATCGTTTCTCTGCTCGGGTGTAATCGTGCGTTTGTGGAGCCGTGAACTGTGGCGAATTATCTGGCTGGCTTTCCTAGGGATGTGCCTGGGATGGCTGCTAGGTTACCCCGGTTTCGGGTTAGCTGCGGGTCTAACGCTCTGTTTGGTGTATCAACTCCGCCAGCTTAGGGCGCTGTTCAAGTGGCTAACGCTCAACCCGCACGATGAGCCTCCTGCGGCAACTGGCATGTGGGGCGAGCTATTCGATCGCCTTTACCGTTACCAAAAAAGCCAACGCATTACCCAAAGCCGGCTGCGAGCAACCCTCGCGCGTATTCAAGAATCCTCGGAAGCGATGCGTGATAGCGTCGTGATGCTGGATCGCCATGGTGATTTAGAGTGGTGGAACAGTGCCGCCACCGACATGCTAGGCCTGCAAACCGCCCATGACCGCGGTCAGCACATTACTAACCTGCTGCGCGACCCGCGTTTCATCAGCTACTTCAATGCCCGGGAGTATGGCGAGCCGCTCACGCTCACCTCGCCCATTGATGAGCGGCGTATTCTGCAGTACCAAATCACCCTGTATGGCGACGACGAGCGCTTGGTTATGGCGCGGGATATTACCCGCTTGCATCGCCTAGAGCAGATGCGCCGCGACTTCGTCGCTAACGTTTCCCATGAGCTGCGCACCCCACTCACCGTTCTTTCCGGCTATCTGGAAACCTACGGCGATCTTAAAGAGATGCTGCCACCGCGCCTGAGTAAAGGCATTGGTCAGATGGAAGAGCAGACCAAGCGTATGCAGAACCTGGTGAATGATCTACTGCTTTTGTCACGCCTGGAGATTGACCGAGGCGGCGAAGATCATCAGCCGCTTGAGGTTGGGTCGATGCTTGAGAGCATTCGCCGGGATGCGCTGGCGCTCTCGAACCAGCAGCATAGCGTACAGATTGCACTCGATTGCGAAGCGCGTCTAATCGGCAGTGAGCAGGAGCTGCGCAGTGCGATCTCCAACTTGGCATTCAACGCAGTGCGCTATACGCCGGAGGGAAGTCAAATCACGCTCCGCTGGGCGGCTCTGCCCAATGGCAGTGCCTGCATCGAAGTGGACGACGACGGTGAAGGGATCGATCCGGTGCATATCCCGCGTCTCACCGAACGCTTCTACCGCGTTGATAAGGGCCGCAGTACCGCCACTGGCGGTACTGGTCTTGGCCTTGCCATTGTTAAGCACGTTCTACTGCGCCATGATGCACAGCTTCAAGTGGAGTCGTTACCCGGTGAGGGGGCGTTGTTCCGCTGTGTTTTCCCACCCTCCCGTGTCGTTAACAGCTAACACGGTGTCATACCACTCTCCGTCTTGGCTTGCATAACTTATGTATAAGTGTGCCATATTGGCATGCAAGCATGGTCAAACACCGCGCATGTGTCATATGTAGCCAACTAATCATCTACTTAAGCCAGTGCTTGAGGGTTAATCGGCATAGTGTTTGTTTTTATAAGTGTCTGTATATAAATAGATTTTATTTATATTGAGAGTTTTTGGCATATAGGCTGCTACATACTTGTCAAGGAAGATTACCGCAGGAACTGGTAAGACAAGATGTTACTCTTCCTTAAATAGCGGTATTTCACAGCGATCGAGGAGGCGGAATATGATGTCCAAGGAACTACTCAAGAAAGCTGGTATTTTAGGTGTAGCGTTTGGTCTGGTAGCAAGCCCACTGACATTTGCTCAAGAGCCTGCAGATCCGGCAGGCAACATTTCTCCAGATGAGCAGCCGGTCGAAGCTCAGTCTAATGACTCAGCTATGCCGTCTGATTATGACAAGAAAGATTTAACCCATGACGAGGGTGATAACGCCAGCGACATGGAACCAAACTCCATGAGTGATGACTCGGATGCTACCTATGACAGCACCGAAGAACTCCCAGAAGAAAATAGTGGTATGTAACGAGTAATATTTCTTTGCAAAGCTGTAAAAAACTCTTACGCTTAAGGAGTGAGCAGCTAGAGAGGCAAGGATGTCTCATCGCAAGGATTCTCAATGATTCAAGGAATGAATCAAAAACGATCAACACACTGGTCAGGGTAAATTCTAAGGTTGGAGCCCCGCAAAAGGATTGGAAGCCAGATGTAAGTATCGTGTAAAAGTAAGAGTTCTCAAGACCCCGCCCTGCGGGGTCTAATTTTTTGTGCCTAACACATAAACCCCTGCGAATGGCATGGCTGCCCTCTTAGCGGGAATAATGAAGCGGTTGGGCAGCAAGGCAAGTGAGTCAATTTGCGCCACTTATCCGACACATGTGCCATTATTATACAGTATATTTGCATGTATAATGATTTTGCAGCTTTATATTGCGCGCAATTGAAATTAAATAAGTTTATGTTTTTTAACAGATATTTAATTTATGTGGTATTCTTGGCATTCTGGATGCTGTGACAAGATATAAAGTTAGCCATTAGTCGTAGGCGCTTAATTGGTTTCCACCCTACGTCGACTGGCTCAATGTTAAAGGAGTAGTAATTTATGTTTTTCAAAGACAAAGAGTTAGCTAAAAAAGCTGCAGTGTTAGGTGTTGCTTTTGGTTTGGTAGCAAGTCCGATGGCATTTGCCCAAACATCCATTGAACTCAACAAAGACCGCTCTGCAGGACACGATGTGATGCAGCCTAACTCGCACAATACGTCAGGCCCGGCTCAGTACTCTGCTAGTGACTTGACCCGTAATGAAGGCGATACGCTGGACTACTCCACTTCAAGCAGCGTCAGCGATTCCAACAGCGTGGCTACCAGTAAAGCTGGCTATGATGCTAGCGAGCTGAACCGTGATGAAGGTGATGATCTTCGTTGGTAAGCGTTGATATTAATTCCACAAAAAACCCCGCTCCGGCGGGGTTTTTTGCGTATGGCTGCGTGTTCTAACGACGTGCGACAACATCTTGGGTGTCACGGTAGTGACCATCCCACATCAGCACCGCCCCCGCTACGGCGCCAGGAATTAAAAACAGATTGGCAAGCGGGATCCAGGTGACCAGCATGATCAGCCCGCCGAAGGTGAGGCTGGGCCACCAGCGGCGCGAAAGACGGCTGCGCATATCGCGAAACGTGACCTTGTTGTTATCCATCGGGTAATCAAGGTAAGTGATGGCCATCACCCAGGCGGAAAACAGTGCCCACAAGATCGGTGCCAACAGATTGAGGCCTGGTATCCAGCTGAGAATAAACAGCGCCGCCATGCGCGGCAGAATATAGCCGAGCTTGACCAGTTCGCGACCCAGTGCATCGATGGCCGTTTTAGCTAGCCCGCGATCATCCAACGGTTCCCGTCCTGTAGCCTGACGCTCGACTTTAGCGGCTAAAAAGCCGTAAAACGGCGCGGCAATCAGATGTGTCACCAGGGTGAAGGTAAAAAAGATCACCACCAAGAGGCTAACGAAGAAGAGCGGCCAGATAAGCCAAGAGAGCCACTCCAACCAGCTGGGGAGCATGGTCATGGCACTGTCGAGCCAGCCATCAAAGCGGTTAAACACCAAGCTTAGCATGCTGGCATACACGATGAGATTGACCAGGATCGGCAGAAAAATGTAGCGCCGCAGCCCTTTTTGGTACACCAAACGTGTGCCTTGGCTCAGCGCCGTTATTGCATCCACCATGCTTGCTCCTTAAATACAAACGCCCAGATGTGTCATCTGGGCGTATTGCAGGAGGAATTACCTGCTAGGTCAAGACTTTTTAAGCACCTTCTGCTCTAAGGTGTCGGGGTCGCTGTGGCGAATATCCAGGCCCTTCACCAGGTAGACCACGTACTCTGCCAGGTTATTGGCGTGGTCGCCCACACGCTCTAGTGCCCGCAGTACCCACATGATGCTGAGGACGGAGCTAATAGAGCGGGAGTCTTCCATCATAAAGGTCATTAGAGAGCGCATGGCGCTGCCGTATTCGTCATCCACCGACTCATCTTCACGCACAACCTGCATGGCAAGTTCGGTATCGAAGCGGGCAAAAGCCGTCAGTGCATCGCGCAGCATTTTACGCACGTGTTCACTGATGTGACGCACTTCGACCAGGCCACGAATGCCGCCGCTGTTTTCACTCAGCAGTAGGGCGTTGCGGGCAATTTTGCTCGCCTCATCGCCAATCCGCTCAAGGTCTGAGGTGGCACGAATAACGGCCAGCACCAGGCGAAGGTCCGAGGCGGCCGGCTGGCGGCGGGCCAGGACGCGAGTACACTCATCATCAATCTGCAGTTGCAGGTCGTTCACTTGGCGGTCGTTGTCACGCACTTTTTCGGCCAGACGGCTGTCGCCTTCCAACAGGGCGTGAACGGCGTCTTGTACCTGTTTTTCCACCAGACCGCCCATGGCCATCAGGTGGGTTTTCAGCTCTTCCAGCTCCTGGTTGAACTGGCGAGAGATATGCTGGCTGTGGCTATCGCTCGTAATATCCATTGAGCACTCCTGACGTAACGTCGGTTGGGCCTAGGTCATGCGGCCGGTGATGTAGTTTTCAGTGCGTTGTAAACGCGGGTTGGTGAACACTTGATCCGTTGGCCCGTATTCAACGAGTTCACCTTGCTGCAAAAAAGCCGTGTAGTCGGATACCCGTGCGGCTTGCTGCATATTGTGGGTAACCAGTACCAGCGTGAGCTGGGATTTCAGGTTACGAATTAGCTCTTCAATTTTAAGCGTAGAAATAGGGTCGAGCGCCGAGGCAGGCTCATCCAATAGCAATACATCGGGCTGTACGGCCAGCGTGCGGGCAATCACTAAGCGCTGCTGCTGCCCACCGGATAACTGCCACGCGGAACGGTGCAGGCGATCTTTCACCTCATCCCACAGGGCGGCTGAGGTGAGCGCCCACTCGATAATATCGTCGCGTTTGCGCTTAGGTAGGCGCCCCTGCAGGCGCAGCCCAAACGCCACGTTTTCATAGATCGACATCGGAAACGGGTTGGGCGTTTGAAACACCATGCCCACACGGCGTCGCAGCTCGGTAACGTTCATCTGCGGGGCGTGGATGTCCTGACCTTCTAACTGGATTTGCCCATGGTGCGTCACCGATTCATTCAGGTCATGCAGCCGATTAATCGCACGCAGCAAAGTAGATTTGCCACAGCCCGACGGGCCGATGAACGCGGTGACTCGATGGCGAGGCACGTCAAGCGTTAGGTCGCGCAACGCCGTTTTCCCCGCATAAGCGAGGTGAAACTGGTTGATGCTCAAACAGCAGGTCTCGGCTGAAAATCGAGTGACCGGTGCTTGAGTTGGGTTGGCGGACGATAACGCTAGCATTCGTTCCCTCGTTGACGCCTTAAATAATGACGCAGAAATATGGCAGTTAGATTAAGCACCAGCACAATCAGCACTAACAGCAGAGCGGTGGCAAACACCAGTGGGATAGCGGCTTGGACATCTTCACCGTGAAAAGCGGTATCAAATAAATGATAGCCGAGGTGCATAAACTTGCGCTCTAGATGCAGATAGGGAAATTCGCCATCGACGGGCATTTGCGGGGCCAGTTTCGCCACGCCCACCAGCATCAGCGGGGCGACTTCCCCTGCGGCTCGAGCTACCGCCAAAATCACACCGGTGAGCATCGCGGGGGTGGCCATGGGCAGTACCACGCGGGTCAGCATCTCCAGACGGGTGGCACCCAGCGCCACTGCACCTTCCCGCTGGGCGTCGGGAATACGCGCTAGCCCCTCTTCGGTGGCTACGATGACGACCGGCAGCGTTAGCAGCGCCAGAGTCAACGATGCCCAGAGGAGGCCGCCGGTTCCAAAGGTGGGCGAGGGCAGCGCATCCTCAAAAAACCAGCTGTCGATGGAGCCACCGATGCCGTAAACAAACACTCCTAAGCCAAATACCCCGTATACAATTGAGGGTACCCCTGCGAGATTGCGCACGCCGATGCGCACTAGGCGGGTTAGGCGGTTCTGGTGCGCGATTTCATTCAGATAAATGGCGGCCAGCACGCCAAACGGTGTCACGATGACCGACATCAGGATCACCATCAGTACCGTCCCGAAAATAGCGGGCCAAACGCCGCCACCGGTATTGGCTGCACGCGGGCCTTCGCTGAGGAATTGCCAAATGCGTTCACTCCAGACGACGACTTTCTGCCCCCAGGACATGGCGTTGGGCGCTTGAAGAAGCGTGACGCCCGACAGCGGCTGGGTAATGGTGTGCCCATTGGCAGCGGTCAGTTTGAGTTGTGCGTTAGGGCGCTGGCTGTCGGGCAGTGACAGGGCACGAGCGACAAACGCCCAGGCGGCGCCATCCTCAAAACGCTGGCCTTCGATCTCTACGGCCTCCAGACGACCAATAAAGTCGCCCCAGGGGGAGCGCTCTAACCGGATGAGGTCGTCGGGCACGGCGACGGTGTCGATATCGTCCAGGGCCACCCAGCGCCAGCTTGCGCCGTCGATATCTCGGTTGCCGGTAAAGTAGAGCCGCTCTATGCCCGCTGTGTTAGGCAGAGGGGTTTCTCGCACCGGCTGGCCGATGACCGTTTCTCCTGAGTGAAGGGTGGCCTCTTCCAGCGCGGCGGGCCAAAAGTGGCCAAGTCCGCGCGTGGCGAGCAGGGTGAGCAGCGTGGCGAGCATCAGCAGCGACAAGGCAACGCTGGCGGCGCACAACCAGGGCCACAGCAGACTACCCATAGCGCTGATACGAGATGGACGAAATGACCAGCGCATTAGAGTTTACCTCCTAAACGCTGATAGCGCCGCCGCAGACGTTGGCGTACCACTTCCGCTAACGTATTGACTAAAAAGGTGAAGATAAACAGGGATAGCGCGGCAAAAATCAGTAGATGGTACGTAAGGCCTCCGGGAGAAGCTTCCGGCAGCTCAATCGCAATAGATGCAGAAAGCGAGCGTAGTCCTTCAAAGGGGCTGGCGCTAAAGAGCGCGGTATTGCCGCTGGCCATTAATACAATCATGGTTTCGCCCACAGCGCGCCCGGCACCAATCATTACCGCTGAAAAGACCCCTGGCCCTGCTGTGGGGAGCGCCACCTTCCACAGCGCTTGCCAGCGGCTGGCCCCCAGTGCTTGGGCACCCTCCATTAAACTTGCGGGCACATCGGCAAAGGCATCTTCTGCCAGCGAGTAGATGCTGGGAATCACCGCAAACCCCATGGCAATCCCCACAATTAGCGCGTTACGAGTGGCGTAGTCCAGCCCGTACTGTTGGTCGAGCAGGCGGCGAAGATCGCCGCCGAACCACGCTTGCTCCATCAGCGGAGCTAGCCATAAGGCCAGCGTGACCATGATGGCCAGCCACGGCATCAGCCAGACGCCTGCCCAAGAGAGCGGCAGCCACTGGCGCAGGCGGGCGTTGGCGAGATACCAGAGCCCGCCTGCCAATGCGGCGCTAAGCGGTAGCCAAACGATCACTAGCAAAGTGCTGGCTAAGTGACGCTCTACCCACGGCGCTAGCAGTAGCCCAGCAACAAAGCCCACCACCACGCCGGGGATGGCTTCCATCAGCTCAAGAATAGGTTTTACCCGGCTGCGCAGTCGTGTCGACATAAACAGCGCCGAATACATGGCCGCACCCAGCGCAATAGGCGTGGCAAACAGCATCGCGGCGAGGGCTGCTTTAAGAGTACCCCAGGCAAGCGGTGATAAGGTGCTGATCGAAAACGCGTCACCAAACGCCAGCAGCGGCAGTGTTTCCCAAATAAGGAATACGCCAATGGCGAGGATGGCCAACAGAACACCAATACCACCGGCGGTGATTAGCCCGGTCGCAATACGGTCGTGGATAAGGCGCAGCGGCTGACGCAAAAAAGGAAGCCGTGGAGGAGTCATGTCGACATCATAAAGAAACGAGTGCCGTAGCAAAAAGTACGTACATGGCCGAAGCTTTATACCCTACGGTATGTTTATGACAGTTAAGTGACAGTTTAGTCGCCAAGCAGTAGAGGTGAGCGCTGGGTCTGAGGCAGAGGCACAAAGCCAGCGGCTTGTACTATTTGTTGCCCTTCATCCGAGAAAATCAGTTCAAGAAACGCCTGCTCGGCGGGCGGCAGTCTCTCACCGGGCGGCAGGTTAACGTAAAGGTAGAGATCCCGCGAGAGCGGATAGGTATCGTCCTGAATTGTCGCCACGCTGGGGGTAATGGCAGTGCCTTTATCGTTGATCAGCGGTAGCGCGCGTACCATGGGATTTAAGTGGTTATAGCCCGCATAGCCCATGGCGTTGGGGGATTCGCCTACGGCGGCAATCACCGCTGAAGAGCCGGGGTGTTCGCTAATATCGCGGCGAAACTGGCCGTTACATAGCGCCCGTTCCTGAAATAGCCTATGGGTGCCCGAGGCTAAATTTCGGCCGTGCAGGGCAATTTTTCCATAGGGCCACTGATCTGCGGGCAGCAGGTCTTCCCAGCGGCGAATGGGTTGGGGTCCTCCGCAGTCCAGCGATGTGGAAAAGATGGCATCGGCCTGCTTGCGGGTTAGCGATGCCAGCGGGTTATGACGGTGAACCACCAACAACAGGGCATCCCGAGCGACGCTCAGCTCGTGAGGGGGGTAGCCGTAACGTTCGATAAACTGCTGGCGCTCGCTCTCGGTTATCGGGCGCGACATCGGCCCAAAGCGCGTTGTGCCCGCCACCAAGGCGGTCGGTGCGCTGGCGGAACCGCCTGCTTGAAACTGCAGCGTAATATCAGGGTAGCGGTGATGTAACGCTTCCCCCCAGCGTAGCATTAGCCCCGCCATGGTGTCGGAGCCAACCGCCCCTAAAGTGCCCCCAACAGGGCTTGGTTGTCCCCAAGCGCAGGCGCAAAAAAATAGCAGCCCGCCTGCCAACCAGAGGCGGTAGTGTTGGTTAAACCTCAAGCGATAGCGCTTCAAACCATTGCCCTTCAAACGTCACCCCTCTTATGATTAACTATCGTCAACCTGTTGCAATGCAGCAACACGACACTCATCCGTATCACCGAGTAACATCACAACAATAACCTTACAAAGCGACCACCTTATGACACCGCTGGACACCGACTTGGACGATGTACCCGCCCCAAAAGGGCAGCTCACCTTAAAGTTACTGGCTTCTCGACAAGATACCAATCTCTATGGCGATATTCCTGGCGGCTGGCTAGTCAATCAAATGGATCAAGCGGCGGAATTGGCCGCCGGGCGCGAAGCCGGTGGGCGCACTGCCACAGTGGCCATTGAAGCGATGGATTTCCTCAGCCCTGTGCGAGTGGGCTCTATGGTGAGCGTGTATACTCAAGTGCAAGACATTGGCCACAGCTCCATCAAAATTGATGTAGAGGTATGGGTGCGCCCGCCCCACGGCCGCCATATTGAAGAGCGCCAGAAAGTCACTGAAGCACGCTTTGTGATGGTGGCGCTGGATGACAATGGGCGTATTCGCGCCGTACACGGCTAAGCTCTCTGTCACTTGTTCTATCTACAAAGCAGCAAAAAGGGCGCCGAGGCGCCCTTTTGTCATTAGCCGAGAACAGGTTATGCACCTACGTTGTCGCGGCTCTTCAGGTAAGCGTACTCACCCGCATCGCTAAACGGGCGCACCACTTTCTGGAACGCCGAGTAGGATTCGTAAACGCGGCGAGACTCTTCGTCGCTATCTACCTGACGCTGAATGGCCTCTTTAGACGACTCGTACAGCGCGGCCATCACGTCTTCCGGGAAGGTGCGCAGCTGCACACCGTGCTCTTCCACCAGCGTTTCCAGGGCCTGGGCGTTGCGGTAGGCAAGCTCGCTGATCATCGCTAGGTTAGCAGCGCGTGCCGCTTCGCGGATCACGTCCTGCAGGTCTTCCGGCAGCGCATTCCACGCATCCAGGTTGATGGTGCCTTCAAGAACGGCAGAGGGCTCGTTCCACACGGACGTATAGTAGTAGTCTGCCACTTGGTGCAGGCCAAAGGCCAGGTCGTTATACGGACCCACCCAGTCAGCGGCGTCTAGCGCACCGGTTTGTAGCGAGGTGAAGATTTCTGAACCGGCCATGTTCACGGTGCTCACACCGATGCCGTTCATGGCTTCACCGGCGAGACCCGGCAAGCGCAGCTTCAGGCCCTGCATATCGTCGAGGGAGTTGATCTCTTTTTTGAACCAGCCCGCCATCTGTGTGCCGGTGTTACCCACGGCAAACGGCTTCAGGTTGTGGTTGGCGTAGATCTCATCCCACAGTTCTTGACCACCGCCGTGGTACAGCCAGGCGTTCATTTCAGTGGTGGTCATGCCAAATGGCACGGCGGTGAAGAACTGAGAAGCCGCGACTTTACCGCGCCAGTAGTAAGACGCGGAGTGACCCATTTCAGCCGTGCCAGCGGCGACGGCATCAAAGACTTCCAGTGCCGGTACCAGCTCGCCTGCACCGTGAACGCGAATGCGCATGCGGCCGTTAGAGAGCTGTTCCACACGGCGAGCAAAGTCGTTAGCACCGGTACCCAGGGCGGGGAAATTCTTCGGCCAGGAGGTGACCATATCCCAGGTGTAGGTTTCGTTAGCGCTGGCGGTAGAAACAAAGGGGGCAGCAGCGACACCGGCGGCACCTAGGCCGGCGGTTTTCAAAAATTGGCGGCGTTGCATGGCGGGCATGACTCCGAAATTATAGGCTGTTTTTTATAAGCGCAGTGAGCGCAGTGTCCGCCCGCCAGTATGCGCTAAGCAGCTTTTATAGGGCAAGTATCTGTCTTCCCTTGCCCTTTTTAGGCTTTAAAACGGCGATAGGTTTTAAAGCGGCGTAAGCTTGGCAAACCCGAGCACGAGCCACTTCACGCCGTTACCGTCGAAGCTTACCTGCACGCGAGCACGGGCACCTTCGCCCTCGGCGTTGAGAATAATCCCCTCACCAAATACCGGGTGCTCGACCCGCTGGCCGACATGCAGCGCAGGCAGCTCGCCGTCGCTCTCGATACTGGTTTGGGCGAAGCTTTGCCGCGATGCGGTTACCGGGCGGGAGATATGGCCGCGCAGACGCACTTCTTCCAGCAGATGAGGCGGTAGCTCACGAAGAAACCGGGACGGGCGTGGAAACACCTCTTTTCCGTGCAGGCGACGGGTTTCTGCGTGGGTCAGGTAGAGCTTCTGCATGGCGCGGGTAACGCCTACATAGCAAAGCCTACGCTCCTCCTCGAGCCGCCCCGGCTCCTCCACCGACATCTTATGCGGGAACAGCCCCTCCTCCACACCGGCGATAAACACAACGGGAAACTCTAGCCCTTTCGCTGAGTGCAGCGTCATCAGCTGCACGCTGTCCTCGAACTCCTCGGCTTCATGGTCGCCTGCGTTGAGGGCGGCTTCCGAAAGGAAGGCTTCCAGCGCGGCCATGCCTTCTCCGGCTTCCGGGGTTTCAAAGGCGTCTCCATGGGTGAAGGCGCGCGCGGCGTTGACCAGCTCTTCCAGGTTCTCGACCCGAGCCTGGCCTTTTTCACCGCGCTCGCTTTGGTGGTGTTCAATCAGCCCGGTGCGCGCCGTGACGTGGTCGATGATCTCGTGGAGCGGCAGCCCGGACGTGTCGTTGTCCAGCTGTTCGATCAAGTTGGTAAAGGCCTGCACGGCGTTGCCCGCCCGGCCTCTTAAGGTGCCATCCTGAATCGCGTCGTGGAGCGCCTGCCAGAGCGAAACGCCCTGTTCACGGGCGCGGTGGCGGACGATTTCCACCGTGCGGGTGCCAATGCCTCGGGTGGGCACGTTGATGACGCGTTCAAGGGAGGCGTCGTCGTCCCGGTTGAGCAGCAGGCGAAGGTAGGCCAGGGCGTTTTTGATCTCCAGCCGCTCATAAAAGCGGTGGCCGCCGTAGATGCGGTAGGGTATCCCCTGGCGAATCAGCGTCTCTTCCAGCAGTCGCGACTGGGCGTTGGAGCGGTATAGGATGGCGACATCACGACGGTTGAAGCCCTCCTCGATTTTCTCTTTGATGGTGTCGACGATGTAGCGGGCTTCTTCCAGGTCGTTGAACCCGGCATACACCGAGATCGGCTCGCCCTGGATACCATCGGTCCAGAGGTTTTTGCCCAACCGCTCGCTATTATGGCTGATCAGCGTATTGGCCGCTTCCAGAATCGCGCTGGTAGAGCGATAGTTCTGCTCCAGGCGCACGGTATGGGTGTTGGGAAACTCTTTTTCGAAGCGGCGAATGTTCTCGACCTTGGCGCCCCGCCAGCCGTAAATGGACTGGTCATCATCGCCGACCGCCGTCATCGGCGTTTGCTGGCCGGTGAGCAGTTTGAGCCAGGCGTACTGCAGGGTGTTGGTATCCTGAAACTCATCCACCAGCACATGGCCAAAGCGCTCGCGATAGTGGTTCAGCAGCGGCGGGTTATCGCGCAGAAGCTCTAGGCTGCGTAGCAGCAGCTCGCCAAAATCCACCAGCCCGCCTCGCTCGCAGGTGAACTGGTAGCGCTCGTAGAGCTCGACCATCTGGGCGAGGTACGCATCGCCATTGACGTTCACTTGATGGGGTCGCAGGCCCTCTTCCTTGCAACCAGAAATGAACCCCTGCACCTGGCGGGGCGGGAAGCGCTCGTCATCGATCGAGTAATCTTTGAGCAGCCGTTTGATCAGCCGGAGCTGGTCGTCGGAGTCAATGATTTGAAAGTGTTGGGGCAAGCGGGCGTCTTGCCAGTGGGTGCGTAGCAGCCGGTGGGCAATGGAGTGGAAGGTGCCGACCCACACGTGGCGCATGGAAATGCCCAGCAGCGCTTCTAAGCGCGTGCGCATTTCCCGTGCCGCTTTGTTGGTAAACGTGACCGCCAGCAGCGCATAAGGAGACAGCCCCTCGGCCTGCATCAGCCAGGCAATGCGGTGAACCAGCACGCGGGTTTTACCGGAGCCCGCGCCCGCCAGTACCAGTAGGTTGCCCTGGGGGGCACTGACGGCCTCTCGCTGGGCGGGGTTGAGCTGATCAAGTATCGCCGTGACGTCGTCCATATAAGCCGCTGCCGGTTCGAAAAATGGGCGGTCAGTTTAGCACAGCCCGCCCACTGGCTGGGTATACAGCGTGCGTCGCGTTAGCCCGCCGTTAGTGGTCGTCTGGGTAACGCAGCGTGGTCAGGCTCTTTTTCACCGCTTTAAGCTGCTCGGCGAGTTTGGGGCCGCGGGTTTTCGCGACACCAACGGCCAGCACGTCGATCAGCACCAAGTGCGCGATGCGCGAGCTGAGCGGCGTGTAAATCTCGGTATCTTCATGCACATCGATAAACAGCGGTAGGCTCACTTCATTGGCCAGCGGCGACTCGCTGGGGCACAGGCCAATCACCGTAGCGCCCGCTTCGCGGGCCAAGCGCACGCTGGCCACCAGCGCCCGGGTTCGGCCTGTCTGCGAGATGGCGACCACCACGTCGCCCTCCTGCAGGGTCACTGCCGACATGTTCTGCATGTGCGGGTCGGCGTAGGCGGAGGTTGAGATCTGCAGGCGGAAGAACTTGTGCTGGGCATCGAAGGCCACCGCACCAGAGGCACCAAAGCCGTAAAACTCCACCCGGTTGGCCATGGCCAGTGCATTCACTGCTCGCCCCAAGGCTTCATTGTCGAGCCGATCGCGTACCGACAGCAGTGTGCCGACGGTGGAGTCAAAAATGCTGTGAGAGAACTCCGCCACTGAGTCGCTATCGTTCATCGAGAACTGGGCGAACTGACTACCGCTGGCCAGCATCTGGGCGAGCTGAAGCTTGAAGTCCTGGAAACCGTTGCAGCCAAGGGCGCGGCAGAAGCGCACCACGGTAGGCTCGCTCACCTTCGCCTCGGTGGCAAGGTCCACGATCCGCATATGGATCACTTCATCGGGGTTACGCAGCACGAACCGCGCTACCTTTTGTTCGGAGCGACGGAAATGCTCCATGCGGCGTCTCATTTCATCGAACAGGGCGCGGCTCACGTTCAGCTCCTTAAATTCTCGATCGTGCTTATGCAGCCTAGGTGGCCACAGTATGCCTGAGTGACGCGAAGAGGGCAGCGGTAATCACCCGTAATGGCTGCCGTTTAAAGGGCGTTAACCCCCTTTCTTCAAGAATCGTCATCATTTTGTCAAGTAGGTTATAGTAAGAAGTGACGTGCCGCACTGCATCATTTAAAAATCAGTCGTCACGGATGCAGGTGGACGTAGGCAACTTCACCTGGAGGAGCGTCGATCATGAGAAACGTCGAACGAATGACCTCGGTAAAAAGCGAATTGCTCGACATATTCATGAGTATGGAGGTCGATGAGCATGCCCAACGTCGGCGCAGCGCCGCCCAGCGTAGCCTAAGGGCACGCAGAGGGATTGAGCTGCATCGGGAGTTTCAGAAATTGTCGCGGGATATCGCTCCCTTGCCGGACGATGACGAACCGCAAGAGAGCGAATTGCACTAACAACAGCGTGCGATAGACAGCCCCGCCAGCTAGCGGGGCCGTGACGGCTTAGAGTAAGCCTGTGACGAAGACAGCGATGACGCCTGCGGGCGCTACATAGCGCGCGATGATGTTCCATACGCTTACGCCAGTGGCTGACAGCCCAAGCTCAGCCTCGACACTCTTGCGCTCTAAGCACCACGCAGCGAAGAGAATCGCACCCAAGCCGGTAAGCGGCAGCATGATTTTGCTGGTCAGCGTATCCAGTAGGTCGAACACGCCCATACCGAACATGAGCGGCTCGCTCCACACGTTGAAGGAGAGCAGAGCGGCAATACCCAGCGCCCAAGCGCCCACCCCGGCAACAACGGTCGCCATCACGCGAGACAGCGGCGTGCGCTCTTCAATAAACTCAACCACGGGCTCAAGCAGCGAAATGGCCGAGGTCAGCGCTGCGAAAGTGAGTAGCAGGAAGAACATCAAACCCAGCAGAGAGCCACCGTCCATATTGCCAAATGCTAAGGGCAGCGTAACAAAGATCAGCCCAGGGCCTGAGGCTAGGTCAAGGTTGTTCGCAAACACGATGGGGAAGATCGCAAGACCTGCGCCGAGAGCGATCACCGTATCCATAATGATCACTGTGCGGGCGGTTTGGAGTAGGTTGATCTCTTTGCCCAGGTAAGAGCCATACGCCATCATGATGCCCATACCCAGCGACAGGGTGAAAAAGGCGTGCCCTAACGCGGCCAGGACTGTCTCTGCGCTTAGCTTGCTCCAGTCCGGGTTGAACATATATGCCAGCGCTTCACCGAAATGGCCGGTCGACATGCCATAACCGATCAGCACGACCAGCAGTAACGCGAGTACCGGCATCAAGATGCGTACAGCGCCTTCCAGCCCTTTTGTTACACCACGGGCAACAATACCAATCACCAACAGCATAAAGGCAGAGT
Organism: Halomonas sp. Ps84H-12; assembly: GCF_024124725.1. Classification (NCBI taxonomy): domain Bacteria; kingdom Pseudomonadati; phylum Pseudomonadota; class Gammaproteobacteria; order Oceanospirillales; family Halomonadaceae; genus Halomonas; species Halomonas sp. Ps84H-12. Next base: position 106,190 of record NZ_JAMXSJ010000009.1, read on the forward strand.
GGCCAAGCAGGAGCAGCCCGGGGTTGCTGAGCATACCGTTAAACAGCGCCCCGATGCCGTCGGCGTCTTGGCCGCTGAAGGTGCCGCTTACGGAGTTAAGGGTGTAGTAGAGCGACCAGCCGCCGATCACGCTATAGAACGACAGGATTAAAAACGCCCCCACAATGCCGCTAATACCCACCACGGCCCACATACTGGATTTATTGGCTTGGCGTGCCAGCTCAGACATCGTGCTTGCTGGATTCTTCTGGCCGCGCCGCCCGATAAGCCACTCAGAAACAAGAATGGGCAAGCCAATGAGCCCAATACAAAGCAGATAAACAAATACGAAAGCAGCCCCGCCGCTTTCGCCCACCATGTACGGGAACTTCCAAATATTTCCTAAGCCAACCGCTGAGCCCGCTGCGGCCAGCACAAAGGTCATACGCGATGACCACTGTGCATGTGCAAGTTTTGCCATAAATCACCTGTGTTATACGTTCAATTGTAATGAGTCGTTATCGGCTTGCTGCGCCGATTTTCGGAAATAGAGAAATTGCCAGCGTACTTTTCCGAAAGAACGCGCAATTTATCCGATCATGGTAGGGCATGCCAGTCAGCTCATCTAAAAAGACGGCTTAAAACAGCTGGCTCTGCTTTTCATCGGCAAAGGGGTCAAGCTCAGGCAGTGCGATGTGCTGTTGAAGGGTGTGGTACAGGTGTCGAGCCATCTCGGGGGACTCGCGGTTATCCGCTGTATGCACAAATAAGAAAGGGGTTTTCCCCTGACTTATCCACAGCTTTAGGCGCTCTATCCACGGAGCGAAGTAGCGAGTATTAATGGTTTTGTCAATATGGCCAATGAAGCGAATAATCGGCAGCTCCGCTGTGGAAAGCACGTGTAACGGGAGTTTCGGCTTTTCCTGCTGAGCGTGAGCGAGACCTGCATGGCCATTGGCTGGGGTCGAGAACACGGGGCGCACATCGAGCATCACACGGTTGGCGCCATAAGTTATCAACAATTGGTTGAAGGCTTTCTCCTCCTCACCCTTGTGGAAAAAAACAGGGTGGCGCACCTCCACGGCGCAGGGCAGATACGCTGGCCAGTGGGCGAGCAATGCTTCGAGTTTAGGTAACTCTGAGGGGCCGAAATCACGCGGTAGTTGGACCATGGTTGGACCAAGCCGGTCATGGAGCGGCGTCAGTGCCTCTATAAACTCCCAGGCAGACGCTAAACTGCCGAGGCGCTGGTCATGCGTCACGCTCGCCGGCAGTTTGAAGCAAAAGCGAAAGTGCGCTGGGGCTTGGCGGGCCCAAGCAGCGATGGTGTCGGATTTGGGCGCACCGCTGTAAAACGTCGTATTGCCCTCCACGCTGGAAAACACTGCCGCGTAATCACTGAGCAGGTCGGTTTTGGCTTGGCGCGGGTAGAGGCTGCCCTGCCAATCCTGATTGGCCCACATGGGCAAGCCCAGATAGAGCGGTAGAGGCGAGCGTGAGGCAGTCATCTAAGCGGTGGCCTTTGTCGAAACGTAGAATTGTCGAAACAGAAAGGCTTAGTGTAACCGTAACACCATGAGCGGTGGTGGGGGCGCAAGGCGTGTTAATGAAGATAACGGCCAAAATTATGAAATTTTCCCGGCCACTGCAGCGCTACTATGGTGATCATCGCATTCTTCAACAATTAACCGACAGGAACGCTTCATGGATGCTGCTCATGTAAGCGCCGACGATATTCGCGATCAGTTTTCCAAAGCGATGTCGGCGATGTATCAACAGGAAGTGCCGCAATATGGCACGTTGCTCTCGCTGGTAGAGAGCGTGAATCATGATGTGCTGGCAGAGGATGCCGCCTTAGCACATACGCTCGAAGCGTCAGACGAACTGGCGCGCCTTAGCGTTGAGCGGCATGGAGCGATCCGCGTTGGTTTGCCTGAAGAGCTGTCACTGCTGCGGCGTATGTTTGCGGTGATGGGCATGCACCCCGTGGGGTATTACGACTTGGCGGCTGCCGGGGTACCGGTGCACTCCACGGCGTTTCGCCCGGTGGATGATGACGCCTTGAAGCGCAATCCCTTTCGTGTCTTTACCTCGCTGCTGCGGCTAGAGCTCATCGAAAACGCAGCGCTTCGCGAGCAGGCGCGGGAAATTCTCTCCCACCGTGAAATCGTCACCCCCGAGGCCCAGGCGCTAATCGCCCGCTGCGAAGAGCAGGGTGGCCTAAACGCGACCGATGCCAAGGCATTCGTGCAGGCCGCGCTCAATACGTTCCGCTGGCACCACGATGCCACCGTCGACCGCGCCACCTACGACCGTTTGCATCAAGAGCATCGGTTGATTGCCGACGTGGTGAGCTTTAGAGGCCCGCATATCAACCATTTAACCCCGCGCACCTTGGATATCGATGCAGTACAGCAGCAGATGCCGAGTGTTGGCATCGACCCTAAGGCGGTGATCGAAGGCCCGCCCCGTCGCCGCTGCCCGATTCTACTGCGCCAAACCAGCTTCAAAGCGCTGGAAGAGACCATTACCTTTGCCGACAGCGTGGCGGGCCACCATACCGCCCGTTTTGGCGAGATCGAGCAGCGCGGGGTTGCGCTCACTCAAAAAGGACGCGCGCTATACGACCGCCTGCTGGCCAAGTCGCAGCAGTTGCCTCCCGCTAAAGATAACAGCGCTCATCAGGCGCAGCTGGCGGAAGTATTCCAAGCATTCCCAGACGACCACGCCACGCTACGTCGTGAAGGGCTGGCGTTCTTCCACTATCACGCCGTGCCGGGTACCACTGCATCACTACCCGCGCAGATTAACCCGGATACCCTTGACGCACTCATCGAGCAAGGCGCGCTGACTTGCCAGCCCATGATTTATGAGGACTTTCTGCCGGTCAGCGCGGCGGGCATCTTCCAGTCGAACCTGGGCAGCGAGCAGCGCGACGAATACGCAAGCCAAGCCAACCAAGCCCAATTCGAACGTGACCTGGGGGCCTCCGTGATTGATGAGATTGCGCTGTATGCAAGCCGCCAGCAGGCGTCACTGGATAAGGCGTTGTCGGTATTGGGGGCTACGCACTAATCGTAGTGCGAATGAGGCGCGCCGTTTCCTGCAACAGCGGCAAATACTCTTTGAGCAAGGTGTCCATATCGACGCGAGCGGCATTAGTGCTGATATTAATAGCGCCAAGCAGTTTACCGTTTGCGTCGAAGGCAGGTACGGCCAACGAGCGAAGCCCAGAGTCTAGCTCTTGGTCGGAGATGGCATAGCCTTGCTGGCGCACTTGGTTAATGCATGTTTTTAGGCTAGATACATCCGTAATGGTTTTGTCGGTGTATCGCTGTAGTGAGATACGTCCTAAATAATCGTCTAGCGAGGTTTCGGGCAACTGAGCCAATAAGACGCGTCCCATCGACGTATGTGCGGCTGGTAAGCGTGTTCCCACGGAGAGCGTGATTGCCATTAAGCGGTGGTGCGCTGCTGAACGAGCAACGTAAATTACGTCATCACCATCCAGTACTCCCAACGAGGAGGATTCACCGCATTTGAGCGTAATTTCTTCTAAATACTGTTGGATAGCACTACGGTAATTATTGGACGATAAATACGAATAACCTAGCTGGAGTACGCGTGGTGCTAATTCAAAGTAGCGCTGCTGTTTACGAACATAGCCAAGGGCGTGCAGTGTCAGTAGAAAACGCCGAGCCTTGGCACGGTTCATGCTAGTGCGGGCTGCCACTTCACTCAGTGTCATACGTGGGTGGCTATCATCAAAAGCCATGATGACTTCTAAACCACTTGCCAGGGCAGTCACAAAGTCGCGGTCGTCGGGCTTGAGCGCCTCTTCCTGGGGGAAGTCGTCCATTCTTGTCTACTCATCGTATTATTACATGGTCAGCCGTTAAGGTAGCATAGTGTTCGAATAGCGAACAGTTGTGCTTTCTGGCTAATAGGCGGATGAACAGCTTCCCCATTATGGTAAATTCATACTGTTCGATTCATTCACAAAGAGACGGAATAATGAGCCAGCGTAAAGTCACCGTGTTGCATGGGCCTAATTTGAATCTCTTGGGAACTCGTCAGCCTGAGATTTATGGCTATGAGACCTTAGAGGATGTGAATAATACGTTGCGTGAAATAGCCGTCCTATCCGGTTGGGAGATCAACTGTTTTCAAAGCAATCATGAAGGCGCATTAATTGATGCAATTCACTCGGCACGAGTAGACGGGACCAGTGCCATCATCATTAATCCTGCTGCCTACACGCACACATCGGTCGCTATCCTTGATGCGCTGAATGCTTTTGAAGGAAAAGTGATTGAAGTTCATATCTCAAACGTACACAAGCGGGAAAGCTTTCGCCACCACTCCTATGTGTCACTGCGTGCCGATGGTGTGATTGCAGGCCTTGGGACTTATGGCTATCAGGCAGCTTTAAACTCACTCATAAGCGAATCCGCTACATAGTTTATATATTAAGAATACCGCTGAGTGTCATGAGCCAAATAAGTAGGCTAAGCGTAAAAAAGGAAGCGATCGTCGCCACTAGCATGGCGGTGGCACTCACGTCTCCTAAGTGATAGCGCTGTCCAAATAGGGGATAGATGCTAATCATTGGTGACGCGGCAAACAGTAGTGCACCCGCCATGTATATTGGCTCAATATTAGGCATCAGTAGAAACGCGACCAAAATAGCCAAGGGGTGAATGAGCAGCTTACCAACCACAATTTGTCCTACATCTCTCATCATCCCTTGAGCGCGCAGACCAAATAACGATCCACCGATGACAAATAGCGCGGCAGGTCCTGCTGCTTCCGCCAGCATATGAATCGCTTTATCAATAGGGGGAGGAATGACGATCTCGGTAGATGCGATGACGATCCCCACGGTTAACCCAATCAGTATGGGGTTTTTGGCCAGGCTTCGTGCCGTTTGGCGCAGGGTCTGCCACACGTTTGAGCCATGCTGGTTACCCATCTCAGCAAGAATAAGCGCGGTGGGAATCACAAGCAGGTTTTCAACGAGCATATTGAGAGCTAATAGCACCGCAGCCGGTGAGCCAATGACCATCGCGGCGACCGGGTAGCCAACAAATCCACTATTCGATGCGGCCATTCCGAGCGCTTGCATGGCGCTGGCATTAAGGGGTTGGCGCTGCAGTTTTAAGCAAAGTACTAAGCCTGCGCCTAACACGGCTATCGAGCCCAAACCGTACGCCAGCAAATAACTGGGCTGAAAAATCTTGCCTAGTGGCTGTTGGGTTAATGCGCGAATCACCAGGGCTGGCAGGGCACAGTACAGCACAAAAATACCCACGCCTTGCAGCTGTTCGCGCTGGATAACCCCGCTCCACCGAGCTATGTAGCCAATACCAATCAGCAGAAAAATAGGGGTGGTAATGGCTAGGATGGCGAGCATGGAAGTCTCTCCAGCGCATTAGGAGGTTGAAAGGCTCAAGTTCGAATGGCGAATAATTGTACGCTATTGCGAGAGTCTATCATGGCACACGTTGTGCTCTTGGTGAGACAAGTTGCTCGATATAGTGCGTGCGCAGGGGGATCACATGAGGCGTAATCTGTTCAGCGCTGAGGTGGCCATGGGTGAAAAATCGAAATGCGTCCACGCCCTGAAAGACGAACAGGTCAACGCCGGAGAGCGTTTTCGCTTTTGCTCGATGAGCCGCCATTAACAGCTCGGTATGGGCCGGAATATAAACCGCATCAAACACCCAGTGCTGAGCGCCAAGACCGGTGGTATCGATAGGGCAACCAGGATGGTTGATGTGTCCAATGGGGGTGCAGTTCACGACTCCTTGCCACGTTGCCAGTTCGCGCTGCGCTTGCTTGGCTGAAACGCACTCCGCTGCGATGCCCATGGCGTTAAGGTCTCGACACAGGGTGTCGGCACGCTGCTCGTCGCGCTCCAGAATATGGATACAGTGGGCAGACAGCTCACCGAGCGCACATGCCACGGCGCGTCCTACGCCACCGGCACCGATCAGTAAGACATCGCCCGCTTGCTGGCTGCCAAACGAGTGGCGGTAGGCGCTAATAAAACCCGTGTAGTCGGTGTTTTCGGCTCGCAACCCCTGCTCATCGAACAGTAACGTATTGGCGGTACCGACTCGTTGTACGCCTTCTCCGCAGATGTCCGCTAATTTTGCGGCTTTCTCTTTAAAGGGAAAGGTGACGTTGGTGCCCCGGTATCCCTCTGCGCGTAGCGTTTGAATCGCGCTGGGGAAGTCAAAATCCACGATACCTAGGCTGTCCACTAAGTCGTAGCGAACAGCCACGCCCAATGATGCGCCCAGGCGTTCGTGCAGGTCGGGAGATTGTGATTTGGCGATACCTTCGCCGACGAGTCCTAATTTGATCATGCTGGGCGCTCTCCCGTGTCGCGACGAGTGTTGTCCGTGTCACCATTAATATCTGAGGCTAAGAGGTCAGCTTCTAGGCGCTGCTGTGCCGTGACGCGCACGAAGGCATTTGGCGCGCCTAACCCTTGATAGCCCTCTCGCTGCACCAATTCGATGAAGAAGGCTTTATGGTTCGGTTGCGTATAGAGCTGATGGAAGTCGCCGTGACTGTCTTGGTCAAAGAGAATGTGGTGCTCCTGCATCCAGGCGTGCGTTTGTGCAGGGAGGTCAAAACGCGCCGCCAAGTCACGATAGTAGTTGCTGGGTATCGGTAGCACTGGGGACTTCGCCTGATGTAAGGCCGTACTAGTATCGCGCATGGAGGTGGTGCTTAAGGCAATGTGATGAACGCCTGAACCACCGTACTGACGGACAAAGCGGTTGCTGGCCGTATCCGGTGAGGCGCTGGCATTGAGCGCCAAGCGAAAACGACCATTGCCGTTTTGGAGGACTTGGCTTTGAATCAAGCCCCGTGGGTCGGTGACATCGAAAGAGGGGGTCACCTCCAACTGGAAGATGGCGCGGTACTGCAGCATCAGTGAAAGATAGTCATGGTAGGAGAGCGCGACGCTGATATGGTCGATATCCACCAGTGACCCTTGGGGAACCGGCTGGCGCTCCACTGGAAATTCGCGATCCCACGTGCGGCTCAGCTGCGAATCGTCGATGATATAAGAGAGGCTGCCGTCGACATTGCGCAGCGCGCTCATTCGGTGGCTTGCCCCTACCTCTTCAGGCTCCACAATCTCGTAACCCAGCTTGTCTGCTCGTTTAAACGCCTCATACGCGTTGCCTACACGTAGGCCAATCGCTGTGACGGCCGTGGCGTCACGCCCTGGTACACGGCCCGTAAAGCTTGATTCAGTATTCAGTACTAAGTTGACGTCGCCTGCGGCCCAGCGCTCGGCGTTCAGCGTGTGATGCCGACCTAAGCAAGCCATTCCCAGTGCGCTGAGCAGCTCGCGCAGCGGTGCCAAATCATTGGGTTCAACCGCTATTTCGAGAAAGGCCACGGACTCAATCGGCTGTGGAGCGGGAATGCCGCTATCGGCTTGCATGCTGCGCAGCAAATGGTAAGAGCGCAAGCCATCGCGGGCGGTTTGGTCGCTGTGGCCCATGCGGAACACATCGTTAAAGATCTCATGGGAGAGCGGGCCGTCGTAACGAGTCTCTTCCAGCATGGCCATGAATTTATCCATCTGAAGCTCGCCTTGGCCGGGGAAACAGCGGTAGTGGCGGCTCCATGAGAGATGATCCATAGACAGGCGCGGCGCATCGGCGGTCTGTACCAAAAAGATGCGATCGCCGGGAATACGGCCAATGGTGCCTAGCTCTGTTTGGCGCGAGAAAATATGGAAAGTATCCAGCACCAAGCCAACATGAGGGTGGGCGGCACGGCGGACCACTTCCCAGCTGTCTCGGTAATCGTGAATATGTCGCCCCCAGGCCAGCGCTTCATAGGCCACGCGTAACTGGCGTTTAGCAGCGCGCTCGCCAAGCTCGAAAAAATCATCGGCAGCGCGGCTAATCCCGGGGAGTGCATCTGGGTGGACGGTGCTGCATGCCATCAGCAAATCGGTGCCGAGCTCTTCCATCAGGTCGAACTTATGCTCGGCGCGATCAAAGGCCCGTTGCCGCGCGCGGCCCTGTAGCCCTTCAAAGTCACGAAAAGGCTGTAGGGTGACCAGCTTCAAACCGCGGGCGCGAATGAGCTCGCCTGCTTCCCGTGGCGTGCCTGCGAACGCGGTTAAATCGTTTTCAAATAGCTCGAGCCCTTCAAAGCCTGCCTGCGCAATCGCGTCTACTTTCTCTTCCAGTGATCCGCTGAGGCAAACGGTAGCAATTGATGAGTACATAGCATCATGCTCCTTGTAATGGTGGAGATCAGTAGCCAGCCAAACGCGGCAGGAACGTCACTAAGGACGGTACAAAGGTAATGAGCAGCAGCACTAAGAACTGGACCGCGAGCATGGGCATAATGCGACGGATAATGGGGCCCATGCCCACGCCTGAGACGGAGTCCGCAACAAAGAGGCAGAGACCCATGGGAGGGGTAATCAGGCCCATCATTAAGTTAAAAATAACCACAATGCCGAAGTGCAAGGGGTCAATGCCCAGCGCCATGGCAATGGGGTGAAGGATGGGGACAAGCACCAAAATAGCGGCAATGCCTTCTAAAAATAGCCCGACCACCAGCAGCAAAAGAATGACGGCAATGAGGAAGGTCCATTGGGTATCAATGCTCATTAAGGCCCATTCTGTCAGCATGTTGGGCACACGCTCGAACGTTAACACCCAGTTGGCGGCGGCCACGGCACCCATGATGACCATGATCACCGCACTATCGCGCATGGCGCGGGCAAAGATACCGGGCAGGTTGACCAGTTTGATATTGCGGTAGAGCACCACGCCGAGAATCAGCGCATACACGACGGCAAACGCTGCCGCCTCCGTAGGAGTGACAATGCCCGCAAGAATGGCGCCCACCACAAACACCGGCATGAGCGCAGGCAGTAGGCCATGCAGTAACGCGTGACGCCGTGACTGCTGTTTTACCTTCGCCGTACTAAGGTCGCCTGCAAAGAAGTAGACGTAAATTGAGAGCCCAAGGGCAAGTAAGAAACCAGGCACGATACCGGCTAAGAAGAGCCCCGGCACCGAGACGCCCGATACGGTAAGCGCGTAAATAATGACCGGAATGCTAGGGGGAATAATAGGGCCAATCACGGATGAAGCCGCAGTGAGGGCGGCAGCAAAGTCGCGTGGATAACCCTCCTTTTCCATCGAAGGAATGAACACTCGGCCAAGCGCCGACGTATCCGCAATCGCTGAGCCCGAAAGCCCGGCAAAAATCACAGATGCCCATATATTGACGTGTGCAAGTCCGGCCTTGAGTCGGCCAACAATAGCGCTGGCTAGGTTAATAATGCGGTGGGTGATACCGGCTTCGTTCATCAGCTCGCCGGCTAAAATAAATAGCGGAATAGCCAGCAGCGGAAAAGACTCCATGCCACCAAAAAACTGCTGCGACACGATGCGAATGTGGTACGGCAAATCACCGGCGCTCATGAGTACCGTGAGAGAGCCTAAAATCGCAAAGGCAAACGGCACACCCAGAAAAACAAGCGCTACAAGTAGTATAAAAATCATGAGGATGCCTCCTCGCCGGCTGGCTGGCTCAGTCGTAGGGCGCCCATAACGAGCGCTGAGAGGCTAAGTAACCCACCGCCTAATAACATAGAGGCTTGGAACAGCCACATTGGCATGCCGGTACTTGATGAGGTGCGCCCGCCCCGTGCTGAGATAAACTCAACCGCTGACACCATTAAGCCGATGCCGACAGCGAGCACCACTAAGTCAACAGCGACCGCTTGCCAACGCATCCAGTGCGCAGGCAGTAAACGGCGGATAAGGTCGAATCCGATATGCTTATCTTGTAAATAGGCCCAGGCCATACCGAACATCAGGCCATAAATCATTAAGTAAATAGCGGTGTCTTCTCCCCAGCTAATGGAGCCGCCATAGGTGTAGCGCGCAAACGCATTGCCCGCGACCAGCAGGAAAATCAGCATCATGGCAAGCCCTGCCAAACTGCCATTAAAAAATATGAGGCCACGGTGTATCCGGCTGAGAAGAGCAGACATAAAGGCACCTTCAATCAATAGTCAGGCACGCAAGGGGGCGAGTAGGCCACTATGGGTCTACTCGCAAGCACTCGCTTTGAATGGCATGTTAGAAGCGTGAGGAAGCGTCATTCACTGCGGAAGAGAGGCGATCGATCCACTCGGCATCATCGCCAAGCTCATTGCGCAGATAGGCCTGTACGGGCGGTTGTGCTGCTTCCCGGAAAGCCTCCATTTGTTCAGCGGTTGGCTGAGTGATCTCCATGCCTTCTGCTTGCAGCTTGGTAATCCCTTCAGCGGAGTTGAACTGCTGAATGGCACGGCCGGTGGTGCCTGCTACCACGGCAGCACGGTTCACTGCGGCTTGCTCTTCTTCAGAAAGCGACTGGAATATCTCATCGTTGATGAGGATGTGATCGACACCATACACGTGGCGATCAAGCGTGAGGTAATCCTGGAACTCGTAGAAGTTGTTGCCGTAGATGACGGAAATAGGGTTTTCCTGGCCATCAACAACGCCCGTCGCCAGTGCCGTGGGCACTTCACCCCAGGCGATACCCTGTGGCTCACCACCCAGCGCGGTGACCATTTCTAGGTAAAGCGGGATGGTTTGCACTCGGAATTTCAAACCCTGCATGTCTTCAGGGGTATGAATGGGGCGGACAGAGTTGGTGAAATGACGAAAGCCAGTTTCCCCATACGCCAGAGTACGCAAGCCGGTTTGTTCGAGGCAATGTTCAGCGAGTGCCGTACCAAACTCACCGTCCATAACTTCCCAAGCGACGGGCGCAGATGGGAAGGTGTACGGAATATCTGTCACCGCAACGGCTGGGCAGAAGTTAGCGTAGGCGCCGGAGACCATCGCAATACTAATGGTGCCATCCTGTGCACCTTCAATCAGTTCAGTTTCACCGCCTAAAGAACCCGCCGGATAGAGCTCAACCGTCAGGTCGGTTTCGGCTTCTACTAGGTTTTTGAAGACTTGACCGGCCGCGCCCTTTTTAGAAGTTGTCCAGTCGTCAGGGTCCACATGGGCAAAGCGTAAGGTTTGTGCTGAGGCATGGGCCGCAGAGAAGAGTGCAGCCATGGTGACGGCCACTGTTAGCGTGCGTTTCATAGATGTTTTTTGTAGTGAAAACATGGGGCGTAGAGACATTATTGTTGTCCTCTTGTCGAGCCATTGTCATGGAGCTTGAAAAGCCATGAAGGTAGCGCGCATGGCCATTTCACTGTGTTCAAATCAACAATGTACGAAATGGTACGTTCAGTCAAGGTATGGCATACTAGACCAAAGACGATCACGATAATAAAGGCCTATCAATGACAGCCAAATCCAACGCTTCTTCGTCCTCCTCTCCACGACGTGGTCGTAAAAACGACCCTGAGTCTGTCCAGGCCGATATTCTTGCGGTCGCCACTCGAGAATTCTCGGAAAAAGGCTTATCGGGGGCGCGAATTGATGAAATCGCTGAAAAAACGCGCGCCTCTAAGCGTATGATTTATTACTACTTCAAAGATAAAGAGACGCTTTACTTACATACGTTAGAAGCGGCTTATCAAAAAGTGCGCTTGCAAGAAGCTGAGCTACAGCTAAATCATTTGGCCCCGATAGAAGCACTGAGCCGATTAGTGCGGTTTACGTTTTGCCATCATGCTAAAAATCCCGATTTTATTCGCCTCGTCATGATTGAAAATATTCATCATGGCCGCTATCTGGGGCAATCGAAGCTGATTCAATCGCTAAATGCGGGGGTGATTGATGCCCTTACCAACGTATACAACCGCGGTGTTGAGGAGGGATGTTTTCGTGAAGGGCTAGATCCCCGTGAGCTTCATTGGCTCATTAGTGCGCTGTCATTCTTTAATGTCTCCAACCAGCACACGTTTTCACGCATTTTCGATTGGAAACAGGCGGCACCTGAGAATCAGCGCAAATTAGAAGACCATGTCACGGACATGGTGATGCGGTACGTGTTGCCGGATGATGCCGCGATAGCAAAACCACAGATAGCAAAACCAGAGTAAGCAACAATAGCGCCCATTCCCAGATTTTGGTTGCCTGATAGGCAGAGGTCTATTTAGCCTATAGTTCGAAGAGCGAACATAAGTACAAACATAAGTACAGACAAGTCAGTAAGCTCAGAACTATCGTCTCTTGGCACTCTGTTGCCAAGGTATTGCTAAAGGAGGCTTCGTCGCCATGCCCGCTATATTTACCAAATACCCCTTCATGAGCCAGCCCGCCTTAAACGCATGCGATGAGCACGCCATGGTGAATGCCATGCTGGCCTTCGAACTAGCCCTTGCTGAGGTGCAGGAAACCAGCGGCGCCGTACCGGCCGGAGTTAGCCAGCAAATGCGTCACCAGTTGGAAAATGCCACCTTCAGCGTCGCCACCATTGCGGATGGCATTGCCAGTGGTGGCAATGTGGCGATTCCTTTTGTGAAGCAGGGGCGTGCGCTTTTGGCAGATGATCTCAAGCGTTACTGGCATCAAGGGGCGACGAGCCAGGATGTGGTCGATTCGGCGCTGATGCTGCTGCTGAAACCGAGCTTGGCGGCACTGAATGCCTTGCTGCTGCGCTGTCGTTCAGCGGCGATAGCGCTGATGGAAGCTCACGCAAAGACCGTGATGGTGGGGCGCACCCTGATGCAGCAGGCGCTGCCGATTACCTTTGGGGTCAAGGTGGCCCACTGGGCAATTGGCCTAGAGCAGAGTCGACGTCACTTGGCAGAGGTGGAGTTACCCGTGCAGTTTGGCGGGGCGGTGGGCGTGCACTCAGGGTGGGACAACCTGGGGCTAGAGTGGATGGACGCCTTGGCTGAGCGGCTGGGTCTGTCTGCGCCTGTGCTTCCCTGGCATACCGACCGCTATCCGATCCATGCCCTCGGCACGGCATTGAATGCAGTCGCGGGGGCGGCTGAAAAAATCGCCCTGGATGTTTCGCTACTGACGCAAACCGAAGTAGGCGAAGTGGCAGAGCCTTTTGCTCCTGGGATGGGCGAGTCATCGTCAATGCCTCATAAGCGTAACCCCGTACGTAGCGCACTGATTAAGGGGGCAGCGCGACAAGTGCATGGCCATACCAGTGTATTGATCCACGCTGCGGCTCAACCTCTTGAGCGAGGGTTGGGCGAATGGCATGCAGAGTGGGCGCCGTTAGTCGAAAGCACTCTGCTGGTAGAAGGCGCCTTGGAGCAGGTCGTCGCACTGTTGGAAGGGCTCGAAGTGAACTCTGAGAATATGGCGCGCAACTTGGCGGCCACGGGTGGGGGCATCATGGCCGAGCCGGTAGCCCGATTATTGGCTCCCACCCTAGGCACTGATAAGGCTAAAGCCATCAGTGCAGAAGCAGCGGAAACCGCTCGTCTAGAAGCCCGTGCCTACGCAGATGTGCTCTCAAGCCATCCTGACGTGCAGGATATTATCGACGCCGATGCGCTGCGTGATGCCTGCAATCCAGCTTTATACCTTGGTAGCAGCGAAAAGCAGGTGACGCGTGCCCGTGCATGGCTGATTTCTGATTAAGCGATTGTTTATACGTGTTTTTTTAGCTCATTAGTCACCTCTGTGCTATTCGCTCATTGTCCGGGAAACTCAGCCGCCATTTGACCCCATAGGTGTTCGGAAGTAACTTGTTCGTATTAAGAATCTATGTTCGTTTGTCGAACAAATACCGACAAGTATGGCAACGACCAGCTAAGAGGCACCTAATATGGCCGAGTTTCTCAGCTTGCATGACGCGGTAGCGCGCTACGTTCAAGACGGCGCTACCGTGGCCATGGAAGGCTTTACCCACTTGATTCCTTTTGCGGCGGGTCATGAAGTGATCCGTCAGAAAAAGCGTGACCTCACGCTCATCCGCATGACCCCCGATATTATTTACGATCAGTTGATTGGCGCGGGCTGTGCCAAAAAAGTGATCTTCTCTTGGGGCGGTAATCCTGGCGTGGGTTCATTGCACCGCCTGCGCGACGCGGTCGAAAAAAGCTGGCCACATAAAGTAGAGATTCTCGAACACAGCCACGCGGCCATGGCCTGTGCCTTTGAGGCAGGGGCAGCGGGCCTACCGTTGGCGGTGTTCCGTGGCTATGTGGGCAGTGAGCTACCCAGCGTTAATGACCAAATCAAGTTTATCGAGTGCCCGTTTACCGGTGAACGTCTTGCCGCGATACCGTCGGTTCGCCCTGATGTATCGATCATTCACGCTCAGCGTGCCGACCGCCAAGGCAATGTGTTGGTAGAAGGGATTGTTGGTGTTCAAAAAGAGGCAGTGTTGGCGGCCAAGCACAGCATCGTCACAGTGGAAGAGATTGTCGATGATCTGGGCGCGACCCCTAATGCCTGCGTGATTCCCAGCTGGGCGGTCAGTGCCATTGCGGTGGCAGAGAAAGGTGCGCTGCCTTCTTATACTCACGGCTACTACGGCCGCAGCAACCTCTTCTATAAGGAGTGGGATGCCATCGCTCGCGACCGCGATACCTTTACCCAGTGGCTGGATGACAACGTCTTTAATGCAGGAGGCCAAGCCTGATGAGTCTGGAATATACCTCTTCTGAAATGATGTCGGTCACCGCAGCGCGAGCGCTGGAAAACGGCATGACCTGTTTTGTAGGGATCGGTTTGCCCTCAGAAGCTGCCAACTTGGCTCGACTCACTCATGCACCCGACGTGGTGCTGATTTACGAATCCGGCACCTTGCAAACCAAGCCCGATATTCTGCCGCTCTCTATTGGCGATGGCGAACTGTGCGAATCGGCGCTCACCACCGTGGCAGTGCCGGAAATGTTCTGCTACTGGCTGCAGGGCGGCAAGGTGAGCGTGGGTTTCTTGGGCACCGCGCAGATTGACCGCTTTGCTAACCTTAATACCACGCTGATCGGCGATTACAAAGCCCCAAAAGTGCGCCTGCCAGGCGGCGGTGGCGCGCCGGAAATTGCCACTAATGCAGGTGAAGTCTTTATCACTCTAAAGCACTCGAAGCGTGCCTTTGTGAAAGATGTCGACTTCGTCACTACGCTCGGCTTTGGTCGCGACGGCAAAGGCCGCGACAATGTGCCCAATATTGGCAAAGGCCCCACTCGCGTCATCACCGACCTCTGCGTGATGAAACCCGACCCGGATACTAAAGAGCTGGTTGTGGTGTCGCTGCATCCCGGTGTGAGCCGCGAAGAGGTGATTGAAGCGACCGGTTGGGAGGTACGCTTTGCCGAGCAGCTTGAGAGTACCCCAGAGCCTAGCGAAAAAGAGCTGACTATCCTGCGCGAATTAAAAGCGCGTACCGAGCGTGCCCACGCTGGCGAATAAGGAGACTGTTATGAGCGATGTTGTGATGAAAGACGTCTATCTCTGTCATCCCCGCCGCACTGCCGTTGGGCGCTTTGGTGGCACGCTGGCCAGCGTGCGCCCCGATGACTTTGCCGCGACCATCTTTAAAGCCGTCTTGGCCGAAGCGCCAAACCTTGATCCGGCCGCCATTGAAGAAGTCTTTATGGGTTGTGCCAACCAAGCTGGGGAAGATAACCGCAATGTGGCGCGCATGTCGTCGCTGCTGGCGGGCATTCCCACCTCAGTACCTGGCACGACCATGAATCGCCTGTGCGGCTCGGGCATGGACGCGGTAGGCACTGCTTTTCGCGCTATCAAAGCGGGTGAGATGGAGCTGGCCCTGGCAGGCGGTGTGGAATCCATGTCCCGTGCGCCCTATGTCATGGGCAAAGCAGACAGCGCCTTCGCCCGGGGGCAGAAAATCGAAGACACCACTATCGGCTGGCGTTTTATAAACCCCGTGATGAAGAAAGCGTACGGAGTGGATTCAATGCCGGAAACGGCGGAGAACGTGGCCGAACAGTTCAATATTTCCCGGGAAGACCAGGACGCTTTTGCCCTGCGCTCACAGCAGAAAGCGGCGGCTGCCCAAAAGGCCGGGCGTTTTGTTCAAGAAATCACTGCTATTGAGATCCCCCGACGCAAGCAGGACCCACTGATCTTTGATCAGGACGAGCATCTGCGCGAAACCACGCTTGAGAAGCTGGCGGCACTGCCTACGCCTTTTCGTGAAGGCGGTAGCGTGACGGCGGGCAACGCTTCTGGTGTCAACGACGGCGCAGCCGCCATGCTGGTGGCCAGTGAAGCAGCGGTCAAACAGCACGGCCTTAAGCCGATGGCGAAAATTATCGGCATGGCCACGGCTGGTGTTGAGCCGCGCATCATGGGTTACGGGCCGGTACCCGCGGTACAAAAACTACTCAAGCGCACCGGTATCGCCATGGACGATATCGATGTGTTTGAGTTTAACGAGGCATTTGCCGCCCAAGCGTTAGCTTGTATGCGCGACCTTGGCTTGGCTGACGACGACCCGCGCGTTAACCCAAACGGTGGTGCGATTGCCCTTGGACATCCGCTGGGCATGTCCGGTGCCCGCCTATTGCTGACCGCTGCCCATGAGCTGCAAAACAGCGGCAAGCGCTATGCCCTGTGCACCATGTGCGTAGGTGTCGGCCAGGGTATCGCCACGCTAATCGAACGCGTTTAACGGAGGTAGTATGGCCTTTCATACCATCAATGGCCGCAGCGTCGCCTACCGATTGCTCGGCTCAGAAGTGAATCCCCTTATCGTGCTGGCGCACCCGCTGGGCATGAGCCAAGCGGTATGGGACGACGTGATCCCCGCGCTGCTGCCCCGCTATCGAGTGCTTACCTGGGATCTGCCCGGCCACGGCGCCAGCCAGGCGGTCAGCGGCACACAGATAACGCCTGCCGATCTAGCCGAAGAGGTGCTAGCGTTGGTAGCGCTGGCGGGCGTGCAACGGTTTCACTTTGCCGGTACCTCGATTGGTGGTGTGGTTGGCCAGCAGCTGATTGCCGCACATCCTGACCAGCTGCTTTCCGCGACGCTGACCAATACGGGGGCGGTAATCGGCAACCCCGATTTGTGGAACACCCGCGCTGGGCGCGTGCGTCAGGAAGGCTTGGAGGCGATGGCTGAGGAAATCGTACCGCGCTGGTTTGCCCCTGCGACGTTCGAGGCAAGCCCCGCACTGAAAGCGGGCTGGTGCGTGCAAATGGGCCGTGGCGATGATGAGTCCTACGCTCAGCTATGCGAAATGCTCGGCCGCGACACCTTTACCGGCAAGCTTTCCGGCAAGCGCGCCAACGTTCAGCTGTTTGGCGGTAGTGAAGATTTGGCCACACCGCCCACTACCCTCGAGGCCTTGGCCAAAGAGCTTGATGATGCACCACTGGAGGTATTTGACGGCGTCGGTCATGTGCCCTCAGTAGAAGCTCCGGCGCTATTCGCGCAAAAGCTGCTCGTCGTGCTGGCAAAAGATTTGGGCGATGTGGCGAACCAAGGGGTGGCCTACTCGACCGGACTGGAAAGCCGCAAGCAGGTGTTGGGAGATGAGCACGTGGCGCGTTCTACCGCCAACGCTAATACCCTTGATGCCCCCTTCCAGCAGATGATTACTCGCCTGGCCTGGGGCGAGCTGTGGAGCAACGATGACTTGACCCGCCGTGAGCGCAGCATGATCACCACGGGAATTCTCGCCGCGCTAGGGCGTGAAGAGCTAACACTGCACTTGAAAACCGCCAAGCGGGTTGGCCTGACTGAAGCCGAGTTGCGCCAAGTGCTCATGCATGTAGCGATTTATGGCGGCGTTCCGGCAGCCAATCACGCCTTTGCCCTTGCGAAAGAGCTGGGCTGGGGCGAGTAGAAAGCCGTTCGCAGTGCTTGTGCTGACAGAGTATCCTCATAACCAAAAGGTTATTGAGGAGGTGTGATGCTAAACGCACGTATTAAACTACGGCATTTACAGGCGTTTCTCGAAGTGGCACGGCAACGAAGTTTTGCACGTGCCGCAGAACGCCTGTCTATTACCCAGCCGGGGATTTCTAAAACTATTCGGGAGTTGGAAGATACCCTCGCTGTCTCACTATTCGAGCGCACGCCAAAAGGTATTTCCCTTACCCAGGCCGGACTGACACTACTTCGCCACGCAGGCCCGGCGGTGCGCACCCTTGAGGAAGGTGTGAAGGCCCTACAAGCGGTGCAGGAGGGATCGCACTGGCTGCGTATAGGAGCCTTATCCACCGCGGAAAGCCGTCTATTACCCGAAGCGCTGCGACGTTGGCAAGTTGATACCGCCACCGAAAGAGGCGCACAGGTAGTAACGGGGACCAGCGCTTTCTTGCTATCGCGTTTGCGGCGCGGAGAGCTGGATGTCGTGGTTGGACGTATGACAGAAGCGCGGGAGATTCATGATTTAAGCTTTGAGCATCTCTACTATGAACGTCTCCAACTGGTAGTGCGCGCAGGCCATCCATTGCTGGCCGAGCAGGGGTTAACAGCCGATAAGCTGTGTGCCTACCCCTGGATTGTGCCACCGCCACAGACCACTCTGCGCCAACAAGTCGATAGCTTTTTTGTCCGTCATGGCCTTTCGTTGCCTACCCAACGTATCGAGACGTTATCGCTAGCGCTTGGCTTGCACTATACGCTGATTGGCGAGGCCATTTGGGTAGCCCCAGAGGAGGCGGTGCGTTCTGCCCAGCAGCGCGAAGAACTGTACGAATTAACGCTACCCTTGGAGCTTAACGGTGGCTCCGTTGGCTTGTGTATCAATCGTTCATTACATCCCACGCTTGCCACTGAGGCATTTTGCGAAGTGTTAAGGGAAGTGGCCTCAGATGTAGTGAAAGGTCATAACTCATAGGTTATGGAGGCTGTGTAAGTTATTAATTGGCAAGCCGGTTATTAATCACGACACTAATACCGTCTGTTCAATTATTGAGATAACTGTATGCAAAACGATAATAAACGCTTTGTGACGCGTGATCGCAACTGGCATCCGCCTGCCTACGCGCCGGGCTATAAAACCTCGGTGGCACGCTCGCCCCAGCAAGCGCTGGTGAGTCTGCAACAGCCAACGGTCTCTGAATTGACTGGTCCTGATTTTAGCCACCTACGCATGGGGCCGCACGATAACGATCTGTTACTTAATTTTAGCCACGGCCAGGGATTACCGCAGGGCGAGCGGATTCTTATGTTTGGCCGAGTTGTCGACCAGTTCGGCAAGCCCGTCCCCCATACGTTGGTGGAAATGTGGCAAGCCAATGCGGGTGGGCGCTACCGCCACAAAAACGATAAGTATCTCGCCCCGCTGGACCCTAACTTCGGTGGTGTAGGGCGCTGCTTGACTGATGAGCAGGGCTTTTATCGTTTTCGCACTATTAAGCCCGGCCCCTATCCATGGCCAAATGACGTCAATAGCTGGCGGCCTGCCCATATTCATGTCTCCGTCACTGGACCTGCGATTTCCACTCGGTTAATCACCCAAATGTATTTTGAAGGTGACCCGCTGATCCCGCTTTGCCCGATTGTGCATACGCTAAAAGACCCTGAAGCGGTTGAAACGATGATCGGAAGGTTGGATATGGCCCACAGCAAGCCGATGGACTGCCTAGCCTATCGCTTTGACATCGTGGTGCGCGGCGAGCTGCAAACCTACTTTGAAAACCAATAAGGGCGGGGATATCTCATGAATCAGCCTAACAGCCAGCCGACTAGCGACCTGATACTGCGTGAAACCGCCTCGCAAACCGCTGGCCCCTACGTGCATATCGGCCTTGCCCTCGCCGCTGCCGGTAATCCCGTGCGGGATGAAGAGATCTGGAACGAGATGGCCAAGCCTGATGCAGAGGGTGAACACATTGAGGTAGTGGGCACCGTCATTGACGGCAACGGCGATCTAGTACGCGATGCTTTCGTGGAAGCGTGGCAAGCCGATGCTAGCGGCAACTACCAGGCCGATTACGACCTGAGCAAGCCGTTCAATAGCTTTGGCCGCACTGCCACCACCTTCGATCACGGTAGCGAATGGTCGTTAACCACCATTAAGCCCGGTTCGGTGAAACATCCCAGCGGTCAGTTAATGGCGCCGCACATTAACCTCACACTGTTTGCCCGGGGGGTGAACATCCACCTACAAACACGGCTCTACTTTGATGATGAAGCTGAAGCGAACGCCCAGTGCCCGGTGCTCTCCCGCATCGAATCTCCGGCGCGTCGGCAAACCTTGATCGCCACACGTGAAGAGCAGGATGGCCAGGTGCGCTATCGTTTGAATATTCGCCTGCAGGGCGAAGGTGAAACGGTATTTTTTGATTTCTAGCCTGTTGGCTGCAGGTGCTGGGAATAAAACTGAAAAGCGTTGCTTATACATGGGCAGCGCTTTTTTGTTTGGATTAGACCTTGGTCGAGGGTGAATATTGCAAAAGTCCAATTTTTTCCCGCCATTGTACCTTTTGGGAAGGTGGCGAAGGCAGCAACACTGACGATATGGGGAAGGACGGTAAAAAGGCCGTGTGGCTAAGCCTGTACATAGACGAATGTCGATTAGCCCTGCGCCTCATAGTGAACTAATGTGGATGGTAAAGCGAACTAGTATTCGCTTTGCGAACTTATAATAATCCAAATATGCCCTGGAGTTTCCATGAAGAATAAATTTGCTCGGTGCGTGCTGGCTGCCGCGATTGCTGGTCTTTCAATTAGCTCTGTCCAAGCAGAAACCACCCTGCGCATGGCTCACTTTTGGCCAGGCGCATCGGGAGTGAACGAAGATATTCTACAAGCGTGGGCGGATACGATTGCTGAAGAGTCGAATGGTGAGCTGACGGTTCAAATGTTCCCATCTGGCACCCTGGCCAAGCCGGACTCCATTTATGAGGCTGCCGCCAACGGCATCGCCGATATTGGCGCCACGGCGCAGGGTTACACCGCTGGTCGTTTCCCATTGTCACAAATTGTTGAGCTGCCAGGGATTGCCTCGACAGCAACCCAGGGTGCCTGCGTACTGCAGACGCTTTACGACGATGGCCATTTAGACAGCGAGTACGAAGATACTCGACCGCTGTTCATGTTTACCACTGGGCCGGGCGGTATTCATACCATCGACACTGACATACAAACACCTGCCGACCTTGAAGGGCTGCGTATTCGTCGCCCAACCGCTGTTGCAGGCGAAATGCTTGAAAATATGGGAGCTACTCCAGTGGGTATGCCTGCACCGGATATCTATACCTCCATGCAGCGTGGCGTGATCGATGGTTTGAGCTTCCCGTGGGAGGGCCTGAAAGGCTTCCGTGTTAATGAGTTGGTGAACTACCACACTGAAGTGCCTTTTTACACGTTGATTTTCGTTGCCACCATGAATCAGCGCAGCTACGACAACCTCACGCCAGAGCAGCAGGCGGTCATTGATAATAACTCGGGTATGAAGTGGGCTAACAACGCCGGGGCGGTGTTTGATCGACTGGATGTGGAAGGTAAACAAGAAGCTACCGATGCTGGCCATACCATTCGCGAAATCGAAAAGCCGCTAGAGCATCCCGACTGGCAGGAACCGCTTCAAGCAGGCATTGAAAACTACCTGACTCAGTTGGAAGAGCGAGGCCTGGATCAGGCGCGTGATGTCTATCAGGCTGCGTTGGCGGCCAGCGAGTCTTGCAGCGCCCAATAGGGGTAATGTTTTATGCAGTCTACTCTCTACAGGGCCAGCCATTGGCTGGCCCTTATTTGTCGCTTAGTTGCTGGGGTTGCCCTCACGGGTCTCCTGGCGGTGACGATTGCCGATGTCAGCACTCGCTACCTTTCCAGGGTAACGGAAGGTGCGATTGCGCTGAGTGTTTCCGGTAGCGTCGAACTGGTCAGCTACTTGATGTTGTTTGCGCTATTGGCGGCGATGGCCGCAAATGTCGAAAAGAGCCAAGTCGTCGTGGAAGCGTTTTCTCACCGTTTGCCGCAATCCATAAAAAATCGCCTGCAGGGTGTTTTCTTGCTTGGTTTCATGGCGCTGGGGCTGGTGTTGTTCGTGGGGCTGCTGGATTCGGCGGCGGCGGCAACTCGGCATGGGGAGGTCACCCAAGACTTGCGCCTTCCCATGGGACCTATTTTCCAATTGGCTGCTGTGCTCAGCTTACTCCTTGGATTACGCAGCTTTATCCATGCCTTACTAGGTGTCATTTATGCTGCGGGCGAGGAGGCAGCTCATGGGGAGTGAAGCGATTGGTGCCATTGGGTTAGGGCTTTTATTGGTACTGATGATTCTGCGCGTACCGGTTGCTTTAACGATGCTGATTGTTGGGGTGGTTGGGTTTGCCCAGATCATCAGTTGGGACGCCGCGGTCGCTCAGTTAAAAACTGTACCCGTAGAGGTTCTTTCCAACTACAGCTTCAGCGCCGTACCAATGTTTATTTTAATGGGGGTATTAGCAGCTCATTCGGGCATGGCCGGTAAGCTATTTGATTCGACCCGCATCATATGTGGGGGCTGGAAGGGTGGCCTGGCCATCGCAGCTGTGGGCTCCTGCGGTATATTCTCCGCTATTTCCGGCTCTTCATTGGCGACGGCGAGCACCATGACAAGGGTGGCGCTACCTGAGATGGAGCGCTACGGCTACAACCGCGGCTTGGCCACCGGGGCATTGGCCGCTGGTGGCACGCTGGGCATCATGATTCCTCCCAGTATCGCCCTGCTAATCTATGCAATTCTTACCGAACAGTCTGTGGGCGATATGTTCATGGCCGGGCTGATTCCCGGTTTGCTGGGGCTGGTGATGTACTCACTGACCATTACCGTGGTGATGTATCTGCGTCCCTCCCTGGCGGTGGCTGGCGAGCCTACGCCTTGGAAAGAGAAGTTTCTCTGCTTGACCGGCTTGGTGCCCTTCTTTGGCGTGTTTCTGGTGATGATTTTAGGCATCTACTTTGGGGCCTTTACGCCTACAGAAGGGGCCAGCGTGGGTGCATTTGCCACGCTGATTTATGCCCTTGTCAAAGGTATGCGCAGTGCGCAGTTATGGGCCAGCGTCCAAGAGACATTGGCGCTGTCTGCCGTGGTGTTCTTCATGCTGGTAGGGGCAGAGACACTGGGTTACTTCATTTCGGTATCGCGTATCTCGTTCTCCATTACGGACGTGCTATACGGTATGGATCTCACGCCCATCGTCGTAGTGCTATGCATACTGGCGCTCTACTTTGTGCTGGGCATGTTTATGGACTCCATCGCCATGCTGGTCATCACCGTTCCCGTGGTGTACCCCATCATTCAGGCGATGGGCATCGACCCTGTATGGTTCGGTATTCTGACTGTTTTGACGGTAGAGCTGGGGCTGATGACCCCGCCAGTGGGGATGAACGTGTTTGTGATTAAAGCGATGGCACCACATGTTGGGCTGGGGGAGATTTTTAAAGGGGTCGCGCCGTTTGTGGTCTCTGACTTAATACGCCTGGCACTGCTCATCGCGTTCCCGATTTTGAGCACGTTGTTTCTGCTCTAGGCTGGTTTTATTACAAGGAGTGAATGCCATGGTCACTATTGAGCTATTGTCCGCAGGCGAAGCAAAAGCCGCAGAGCACGAAGCCACCTTTACCCGAGCCAATCCGTTGAGTGGCGAGGTTGTCACCATGGCGGCGGCAGCAAGCGTAGGTGATGTAAATGCAGCTGCCGACGCGGCTGGACGGGCGTTTAATGCATGGTCGCAAACAGGCCCAGGCGAGCGGCGTGCGAAGCTTCTAAAAGCAGCTGAGCTGATGGAGGCGCGTCAGGACGATTTTATTGATCGAATGATTGATGAGACCGGTGCCACGCCGGGTTGGGCGGGCTTTAACGTCAAAGTGGCGGCGGATGTGCTGCGTGAGGCGGCGGCATTAACCACACAAATTCATGGCGATATTATTCCCTCAAACGTGCCCGATAGTATGGCCATGGGCGTGCGCGTTCCCTGTGGCGTGGTGGTCGGTATCGCGCCCTGGAATGCGCCGATTATTCTAGGTACGCGAGCCATCGCCACGCCCTTGGCCTGCGGCAATACCGTTATCCTGAAAGCTTCGGAGCAGTGCCCCGCGACCCATCACCTCATTGGTGAAGTGCTTCAAGAAGCGGGGTTTGGCGACGGTATTGTTAACGTGATTAGCAACGTACCGGATAACGCCGCTGAGGTAGTGAGTGCGCTGATTGCCCACCCCGCCGTACGCCGAATCAATTTCACCGGTTCCACTGGTGTGGGCAAAATCATTGCCGAGCAAGCGGCCAAGCACTTAAAGCCCGTGCTGCTTGAGCTGGGCGGCAAAGCACCGTTTTTGGTACTGGACGATGCGGATATCGATGCCGCCGTGGATGCTGCGATCTTTGGCGCGTTCTTTAACCAAGGCCAGATCTGCATGTCCACCGAGCGCGTTATTGTTGATCACCAGGTGGCAGATGCGTTCGTGGAGAAGTTTACGGAGCGTGCTCGAGCGTTAAAAGCAGGCAATCCGCGTGATGAAGGCAATACGCTGGGCACGTTAATTAACGCGCAGTCAGGTGAGAAACTAAATAGCCTGATTGATGATGCCGTGACGCAAGGCGCGCACTTAGCCGCTGGCGGAAAAGCGGAAGGGGTGGTGATGCAGGCCACAGTCATCGATGGTGTCACCAGTGATATGCGGCTGTATAGCGAAGAGTCGTTTGGCCCTATCGTGGCGGTGATCCGAGTCAACGGCGAAGAAGAGGCCATCCACATTGCCAACGACAGCGAGTACGGCCTTTCATCGGCGGTGTTTAGCCGCGATAGCGCACGCGCCATGAAAGTGGCAGGGCGCTTACAAACGGGTATCTGCCATATCAACGCCCCGACGGTACACGATGAGCCTCAAATGCCGTTCGGCGGCGTCAAGTCCAGCGGCTACGGGCGCTTTGGGGGTAAAGCAGGCATCGAAGAGTTCACCGAGCTGCGCTGGATGACGATGCAGTTGGGGCCGCGGCATTATCCTATTTAGTGGACTCGTTAACTGCCGTTTGTCGCAGCCGAAAATCCCTTGGTGAAAGCGTCGTATTGCGCTTAAAAAAGCGCGTGAAGTAAGCCGGTTCTGAGAAGCCTAAGCTGTCGGAGACCTCGCCAATGGTCATATTGGTATAGGTGAGCTGGCGCTTGGCTTCTAGCATTAGGCGCTCATGCAGTAATTGCAGGGCGCTGTGCCCGGCGAGTTGGCGGCAGAGCAGGTTCAAGTGTGCGCTGCTCACGCCTATCAGCTCGGCTAACTGTTCAATGCTTGGCTGTTCACGGTAGTGCGCTTCGATCAGCGCTTGAAAGTTCTCAAGGTGCATGCGCCCCTTATCGTGCTGGCGTGGGCCATGGCGCTTTGCAGGCCTGTCAGGGTAAGCAGTAAGACGTGATAGCTCGACGACTAACGCTTGCACCAGCGCTTCAAGCAGTCGGTTTCTTCCCGGTGCTGGTTGGCGGTACTCCTGGTCAATTTGGTCGATCAGCGTTGCAATGCGCTGGGTGTTAACTGGCTGATTCAGGCGTACAAAATCGGCTTTGCGTAACGCACTGCTTTCGCCCATTAACTCGTTAAGGTGCTCGGCTAACGGCTTCGCCAGGGTAATAATGTGACCGACGATATCGGGAGAGAAGTGAAAACCATGGATGGCCATCGCGGGCACAATAATGGTCACGGCGCCTTCAAGGCGTTGTTTAGCTCCTTCAAGTTCTAACTCCAGACTGCCGTGGCTGATAAATAGAATATGCACTAAATCCACATGCCGATGAGGGCGAATGCGCCAGTCATGCAGGCGGCTGCGCTCGGGAATTGACTCGCAGTGTAATAAGTCCGGCGTCGGCCAGTGCTGTGTTTCACCGTATAGCTTGAACACGGGAACATGGGTTGTCGTTGCTGTTTTCATGCGCTGCTCCTCATGCGACTAATGTCGTGCAGTCACGCTGGAAAAGTCCAATTAACTGTTTCATTCATGCCTTATTATGCGCATCGTTTCATTGAAAAATACAAGTCATCAACATTTATATAATGACAACGATGAGGCCCCCTATGAAAACTCAGGTTGCGATAATTGGCGCAGGCCCCTCTGGCCTACTGCTGGGCCAGCTACTGCAGCGACAAGGCATTGATAACGTGATTGTTGAGCGGCGTAGCGGAGAGTATGTATTAAGCCGAATCCGCGCTGGTGTGCTTGAGCAGGGGATGGTGGACTTGCTGCGTGAAGCAGGTGTTGACCAGCGTATGGATAAAGAGGGCTTACCCCATGATGGCTTTGAGCTTATTTTCGACAACCGCCGCGTGCGGGTTGCTCTGGATGAACTGACCGGCGGCAGCACAGTGATGGTGTATGGTCAAACCGAGGTGACACGGGACTTGATGGAGGCGCGTGCCGCCGCTGGTGCAATAACCCTTTATGAAGCAGAAAACGTCCAGCCCAACGACCTAGATAGTGACAGCCCCTATCTAACCTTTGAGCATAACGGTGAAACGGTCAGGCTCGACTGCGACTACATCGCCGGTTGTGATGGCTACCATGGCGTCTCCCGCCAGGCGATTCCCCAGGGCCGCATTAAAGAGTTTGAAAAGGTGTACCCGTTTGGCTGGTTAGGTATGCTCTCGGATACACCGCCAGTGTCCGATGAGCTGATTTATGCACGCCACGAGCGAGGCTTCAGCCTATGCAGCATGCGCTCAGCCACCCGCAGCCGTTACTACCTTCAAGTACCGTTAGATGAAAAAGTAGAAGACTGGTCTGACGAGCGCTTTTGGGAAGAGCTGAAGCGCCGCCTGCCGGAAGATGTCGCCAAAAAACTTGTTACTGGGCCATCCATCGAGAAAAGCATCGCGCCACTGCGTAGCTATGTGGTCGAACCCATGCAGTATGGGCGGCTATTTCTGGTCGGCGATGCGGCGCATATTGTGCCGCCCACCGGTGCTAAAGGTCTGAACCTAGCGGCCAGTGATGTGAATACGCTTTATCGGCTAATGGTGAAGGTCTATCAGGAGGGCCGTACAGATTTGATCGAGCGCTACTCACAAACGTGCCTGAAACGTATCTGGAAAGCCGAGCGCTTCTCCTGGTGGATGACCTCCATGCTGCATAATTTTTCCGATGAAGAAGATTTCAATAGCCGCATGCAGCTGGCCGAATTGGATTACGTGACTAGCTCTAAAGCAGGGATGACAACCATCGCAGAAAACTATGTCGGTTTGCCCTATGAGTCGCTTGAATAGCGCTTAGCCCTTTCCCGTTTTCCTCATTGCCCAAGCATCTGCTTGGGCTTTTTTGTGGTGCGCCAGGCATGGCGCGCAGCGCCAATTAGGCGCTATCCGGTCCGCCGTGGTGGTTGGCCGGATGACTTGGGGGTGAAAGTCCCCTACGGATCCTGATAGCGGGAACCGTTAGCTGAACAGCAAGGGTGTTCGTCGTGAGGCGGAATCTGAAGGAAGCTGTAGGCAAACTCCTGGCCCGACGAACAGGAACCGCATATGAGGCAGCCACATCTGGGCGA